>RFWA01000241.1 GCA_009922295.1 Betaproteobacteria bacterium | reverse complement strand
GCAATGCGTGCCAGTTGCGCGTCCAGGTCGCCGGTGGGGCCGGCCAGCGCGGCCAGCTCGCCTTCGTTGACGATCAGGATGTCGACGTCGGCCAGCAGCTCGGCCGGCAAGGCTTGCGCCGGCGCGGCGTTCAGCACCACCGTTACGCCCAGAGCATGGGCTGCGTGGGCGTAGGCCGCCACGCTGGCCAAGGGGGTTTCGAGCGGCATCAGCAGGTGGCTGAAGCCAGCCAGTGGTGGCAGCCCGGTGGACGCGAGGTGCGTAGGTGTCAGGCACTGGTTAGCGCCGGGAGCGACGGTGATGGCGTTTTCGGCGTCGTCCGACACACAAATGAAGGCGGTGCCGGTAGCCTGGTCCGCCACACGCACTGCATGCAGCACCACCCCAGCGGCCGCCAGGGAGGCCTCGATGGGCACCGCGTAAGCGTCATTACCCAGTGCCGCCAGCATGTGGGTAGCGACGCCGCCGGCACGTGCACAGGCAGCGGCCTGGTTGGCGCCCTTACCGCCCGGATAGGTTTTGAAAGCACCGCCCAGCACCGTCTCGCCCGGGCCGGGAATATGCGCTGCCCGTACCACGAAATCAAGGTTGGCAGAACCCGCTACGAGTACCATTGTTGTGCCTTTCTAGGCCGGGGAGCGAAGGCGTTGCCGCGCAGACGCCGGTCCGCTGGGCCTGTTGTTTGATCCATTGTATAAATCCCGGCCTGCACCGCCACCTTACAAGGGGTACCTTTTAAATCGGGTGGTGGCCGCTGAATTTGTTATGCTATCGGGCGCTCGTTGGCATAAAGACCCAAGCACGCGGCGCTCGATTTTTTGTCCTGATGATGTCTACCCACTTTCGAAAGAGAACCACTATGAAACTGATGACGACTGCCCGTTTGGGAATCTTGGCCGCAGCCCTGGCTGCGAGCTTCTCTGCTGCGGCCGAACCAGCGATCGTGTTCGACATGGGTGGCAAATTTGACAAGTCTTTCAACGAAGCGGCCTACAACGGCATGGAAAAGTGGAAGAAGGAGACTGGCAAACAATACCTCGAGTTTGAGATCGCCAATGAGTCGCAGCGCGAGCAGGCCCTGCGCCGGATGGCCGAGAAGGGCGCCAGCCCGATCATCGCCATGTCCTTCAGCATGGCGTCGAGCGTGGAGAAAGTTGCCAAGGAATTCCCCAAACTCAACTTCGCCATCATCGACGACGAGGTGAAGTTGCCCAATGTTCAGTCCTTGGTGTTCAAGGAGCATGAGGGCAGTTTTCTGGTCGGCGCCATGGCGGCGATGGCCAGCAAGACTGGCAAGGTCGGCTTTGTGGGTGGCATGGATATCCCGCTGATCCGCCGTTTCCAGTGCGGTTACGAACAGGGCGCCAAGTGGGCCAACCCCAAGGCCGAGGTGTTTGCCAACATGACCGGTACCACCGGCGCAGCCTGGAACGACCCGGCCCGCGGCGGCGAACTGGCCAAGGCGCAGTTTGCCAAGGGCGCGGATGTGGTTTTTGCGGCGGCAGGCGGCACCGGCATCGGTGTTTACCAGGCGGCCAAGGACGGCGGCAAACTGGCCATTGGCGTGGACAGCAACCAAAACCACATTCAGCCCGGCACCATGCTGACGTCCATGCTCAAGCGCGTGGACGTGGCGGTGTACAACGTGGCCAAGGGGCACAAGCCCGGCCTGTCGGTGTTTGGCCTGAAAGAGGAGGGCGTCGGCTACGCCATGGACAAGAACAACGAGAAACTGGTGACGGCCGACATGAAGAAAAAGGTAGACGCTGCCAAGGCTGACATTTTGAGCGGCAAGATCAAGGTGGTGGACTACATGTCTGCCAGCGCCTGCAAGTACTGATACCGCACAGGGCTTGACTGCCAGCACCAGCGCTAGTCTGCCTGAACGCGCCAAGGTGTTGGAACCCGCGGTTCAGATGACGGGCGTCAGCAAGCGCTTTGGCGCTGTGCTGGCCAATGATGACGTGAGCCTGTCCGTGCGTGCCGGTACGGTCCACGGTATCGTGGGTGAAAACGGCGCCGGCAAAAGTACGCTGATGTCGGTGCTGTACGGTTTTTACGCGGCCGACAGCGGGCAGATTGCCGTATTTGGCCAGCCGGCCGCCATTCGCCATGCTGACGACGCGATCGCGCTGGGCATTGGCATGGTTCACCAGCATTTCATGCTGGTAGACACCTTGAGTGCGCTGGACAACGTCATGCTTGGCGCAGAGCCGCACTGGCTGTTGCCCCGGGCCCAGCGGCAAGTGCGCGTGCGGTTGGATGCCCTGATGCTGAGCACCGGGCTCAAAGTTGACCTGGACGCGCTGGTGCAGGATCTGTCGGTCGGGGACCGTCAGCGACTTGAAATCCTGAAGGCGCTGTACCGTGGCGCCCGTATTCTGATCCTGGATGAGCCCACTGCCGTACTCACGCCGCAGGAAACCGAGCAGTTGTTCGACGTGCTGCGGGTGCTGCGCGACCAGGGCAGTACCATTTTGCTCATCACCCACAAGCTCAAGGAGGTGATGCGCCTGTGCGACGACGTGACTGTGATGCGCGGTGGCCGCGTTGTGCAAGAGTTGCCCATTGCCCAGGCCTCGGTGGAGGCCCTGGCGCTGGCCATGGTGGGACGTAAGGTGCACATGGGCCGGGTGGAAGGGCCGGCCCGCGCAGCGCCGGGTGACGCGCTGTTAACTGCCACAGGCATTTCGGTGCGTGATGGTCTGGGCGTGCAGCGCCTGGCCGACCTAAACCTGACGCTGCGCGCCGGTGAGATCGTCGGTGTGGCTGGTGTTTCTGGCAACGGCCAAAGTGAATTGCTCGACGTGCTCTCGGGCCTGCTCCGGCCGGACAGCGGAAGCCTTCGAGTGGGCGGGCAGAGTTTTTCTGCCCAAGCCTGGCTGGAGCCCCACGCCGCACGTGCGCTGGGCGTGGCCCATGTGCCAGAAGACCGCCATGCCCGCGCACTGGTGATGGCGTTTGGAGCTTGGGAGTCGGCGGTGCTAGGTTACGACGGCCTGACTGACTACAACCACCACGGCTGGATGGCCCATGGCCGTATGCGTTCGGCAACGCTGGCGATGATGACCCGTTTTGATGTGAGACCGGCTAATGTCGAGCTTCTCAGCAGCAAATTCTCAGGCGGTAACCAACAAAAACTGGTGCTGGCGCGCGAGCTTGGGCAAGCGCCACGTGTGCTGTTGGTCGGGCAGCCGACCCGTGGCGTCGACATTGGGGCCATTGAATTCATTTATGAGCGGCTGCGTGCCCTGCGCGACGCCGGCTGCACCGTGCTGCTGGTGTCCAGCGAGCTTGATGAAATTTTGGCCCTTTCGGACCGGGTGATTGTGATGAACCAGGGCCGGGTCATGGGCGATCTGCCGATCGCCGAATGTACTGAGGCCAAGCTGGGCTTGCTCATGACTGGAGTGAGCGCATGAGCCCCGCGCACGCGCTGCCCCGCTGGGCCGATCTGCTGCTGTTGCCGGCGGTGTGTTTGGCGGTTGCGCTGTTGGCAGCCGGCGGTGTGGTGGCGCTGGTGGGGCAAGACCCGCGTGCGGTGCTGGCGGTGCTGGTTCAGGGTGCGTTTGGCACGCCGCGTGGCATCAGCTACACCCTGTACTACGCCACCACCTTCATCTTCACTGGCCTGGCGGTGTCGGTGGCCCACCATGGCGGCCTGTTCAATATCGGCGGCGAGGGCCAGGCAATTCTGGGCGGTCTGGGGACCGGTTTGGTGGCGCTTTGGCTATCGCCCAGCCTGCCGGCCTGGCTAATGCTGCCCCTGATGGTGCTGGCTGGCGCCCTGTTTGGCATGCTGTGGGCGGCCGTGCCGGCTTACCTGCAAGCCTACCGGGGCAGTCACGTGGTGATCACCACCATCATGTTCAACTTCATCGCCAGCAGCCTATTGGTGTACCTGCTGGTGAATCACCTTCGGCCGACGGGCACCATGGCCGTGGAGAGCAAGGCCTTCGCACAGTCAGCTCGCCTGCCGAGCATGAAAGATGCTTTGGCCTGGTTGGGCCTAGACTGGCCGGCCTCACCCCTGAACCTTAGCTTGCTGCTGGCCTTGCTGGCGTCGCTGCTGGTGTATGTTTTTTTGTGGCGGACCCGCGCGGGCTATCACTTGCGGGCGGTGGGCGCCAGCCCGGCAGCAGCCGAGTATGCCGGCATCCGGTCGCAGCGCCAGGTGATGGTGGCGATGGCGATATCGGGCGCACTGGCAGGGCTGGTCGGCATGAATGAAATTGCGGGCGTCAGTGGGCGTCTTTTGCTGGAGTTTGTCAGCGGTGCCGGCTTCACTGGCATCGCGGTAGCCCTGATGGGCCGCAACCACCCGCTGGGGATTGTGGTCGCCAGTCTGTTGTTTGGGGCCTTGTTTCAGGGCGGGGCCGAGGTGGCGTTTGAGGTGCGCGGCTTCAGCCGCGACATGGTGGTGATGCTGCAGGGCTTTATTGTGCTGTTTTCAGGTGCCATGGTCTACGTGATTGCGCCCGGAGTGGCCTGGGCGCTGTCACTTGGCGCGAGAGGATCGGGGGGCC
>RFWA01000025.1 GCA_009922295.1 Betaproteobacteria bacterium | reverse complement strand
AGCTGCCCAAGACATGGCGCGTCTGTGCCAGCAAGCCAACTTCCAAGGCTATGACTGACCCAATCTGACATGCATCAGCTGCCAACTGCGACACGAGCACGCCAAAGCTCAAGCCAGGCCTTTTTCTCTGATCCACTCCAAGCTGTCAGTAGCCAGGTCGGACTGGCCCATTACACGCTCAATGCCTGCATTGAAGGTCCCTGCGGACGAGCCTGGTTCGATTTAATGCTCCAGGGTCTTCGACGCGGACTGGCGGTCACTCTCGGCGTAGAAGCCATCCCGGAAAATCTGAATTCGGCCATTGCATGGGAGCGACTGACGGCCATGGGCGGCCAATTGATCTGGCTGGTGCCTGACCAGATTGCCCTGCACACCTCAGTATGCGTCATTGACGGGCTGGTGGTGATGAGTGGCAACTTTGCCCAACCCGGCCCCCTACCTGGCACAAATTTCAATGGCATCCTGATCCAAGACGACCGCGATAAAGTTACCGAATCCGCGGCGGCCTTGATCGCGCTGCAGCAAAACAATCAATGGAAGCCAGAGGCAACAGATCCGGCTCCGTCCGCTCTGGCAGTCGCGCAAACCGACGCCGCCGCTGCATCCAATGGCTGGCAATTAACCAGCCACCTGGAGCCCTTGCAGCAAATTGCGCTCTGGCAACTCCAGGTGCTTGAGCAACACGCCTTGGCCATGGAGGCCGATACGGCTGAGGCCCTGCGCAAGACACATGCTTTTGATCACGCGCAAGACCAGGCAATTGGCGAATTAATGCGGCAATTGCTGGACGCAAAACAGCGCTGCATGATTCAACGCCATGCCCAATTCGGCGGGCAGGAGAACCAAGAAGAAGCCGAGGCAGCGCAAGCCGCTTTTGCAACATTTGAGCAGACTCACCAAGCCTTGGCGCAGACCCCGGTAGCGAAGCCCTTGGACGCCCAAGAACAGGCCGATATCAAGCAGCTTTACCGAAAGTTGGCCATGATCTGTCATCCTGACCGCGTTGAGGAGGGGCAAAAGTCCCAGGCGGAGGCGATCTTTCAACAACTACAGCGAAGTTACCGCAGCAGCGATTTTGCAAGCATGAGAAACCTGGAGGCGACACTTCATACGCAGTCTCTGGGCGATCGTCAACCTGCACCTCCAGAGCAGGGCCTTGCGAGCCTCAGCTGGCGACTGGCCAATTTGCAGGAGAGATTGGCAAGTCAGCGCGCCACCCGCGACGCCATTTTTCGCAGCCCTACTTGGCGTACCCTCAGCACTCAAAGTAACTGGGCTCTTTGGTTTTCGCAGCAGGCGTTGTATTTGCAGGACGAAATCACCCGATACGAGCGCGCTTTGGAAGCTATGACAACCCAGGCGAGCCTATGAGCCAGTCGCTGACACTGGTGGCGTCAAGCCAGAGCCAAGTTGCCATAAAGCAGCGTCTGGACATCGTGGCCAGCACCTTGTCGAGTCTGGAGAGCCGGCAAATCATGGCGTTTTTTCGTGAGCACGCGGCCTTGCTGGCTCAATGCCTTTACCGACACTATCCCTTAACACCCGAAATACTAGCCCACCAAGTGGTCGATTGGGATTGGCGTCGCCTCAGCAGCAGCCGCGCACTAGCTTGGTCAGAGCAACTCATCGACGAGCACGCCAACACCCTGGATTGGACAGCCCTCAGTCAAAATCAGGCGGTTCCATGGACGGCATCACTGATCGAACGGAACACCCAGTACTGGAATTGGCCACTTTTGAGTGACAACCCCAGCCTGCCCTGGAGCATTGATCTACTCAAGGCTAACACCTACCAGTGGCATTGGGTGACATTGAGTCGTAGCCGGCACTTACCTTGGACATCAAGTTTCATAGCTGCCAATCTGCACCGATGGGATTGGACTGCGCTGAGCTGGAACAGTGCACTGCCACTGACATCGGCCCTGCTTGAGCGTCATTGCGACCACTGGGACTGGAGCGGTCTTAGTGCCAACCTGGCTTTGCATGCCGACCATCAACTTGTGGGCCAGTTCGCAGGCTTCTGGCACTGGACGTGGCTCAGCAGCAACCCCGGACTGCAATGGAGCGAGCCACTGATCGACGAGTTCGCTGCCCAATGGGACTGGAAAGCCCTCAGTGCCCAAGCAGCGCTTCCCTGGACAGCCAATTTGATTGCCCGCTACGGCTCGCGTTGGTGCTGGACCACGCTCAGCAGCAACACCAGCTTGCCCTGGCAACCAGATCTCATTGAAAGCTGGATTGACCGATGGAACTGGGTTGCCTTGAGCAAAAATCCTGCCCTCTGCTGGGGCCAGGCATTGCTCGAACAATACGCTGACAAGTGGAATTGGCACGAGCTGAGCCAGAACCCTGCCCTGCCCTGGTCGACGTCACTACTGACCCTGCACCAGGACCACTGGGATTGGGATGCTTTGAGCTGGAACACCGGTCTGCCATGGGATGATGAGCTGATCGCCAAGTTTGATCATCGTTGGGATTGGGCCGGCCTGAGCAGTAATGCTCAACTGCCGTGGAGCGAGTCCCTTATCGCGAGACATGCGGACCTTTGGGACTGGGAGCGCCTGAGCGCCAACCCGTCACTGCCTTGGAGCGTGGCATTCATCGAGCGTTATCAGGAATTCTGGAACTGGGCAACCTTGAGCAGCCAGCCCAGCCTGCCTTGGAGCCCGGATTTCTACCGCGCCTTGAACCAGCACTGGTTCGCCTCACTGGTCAGCGAACACCAAAGCTTTGACATCCAGACACTCAATGGTGCTGACATTCACGCTCTTATGCCAATTCTCGGCAGCGACACAGTTTGATCGGTCAAGGCCGAGCCATAGCGGCTGACGCAACTCTGAGTAGGCATAAATTATGCTTTGATCGCTGAGATTGAGCCCCCATGTCAGGAACCAGACACTTGGAATGGGGTTTGCGGCACTCGCCCAAAAAAGGATGCGTCATGGGTCAAGTCAAACACCGACAAACCGAGCCCCAGCACATGGAGGCGACTGCGCACCCGCCACGAGCACCCTACCAGGCCCATGTTCCCGTCAGTGCGATGATCATCTCAGACAAAGCACACCTGCCTCATGGCCAAAAAGGCTTTATGGTGACCCACCAGTCACACCCCATTCGGCACCAAAGCCTGCCCCAGCTCCAGGAACACCAAGAATGAACGCAGCTGGGACTTTGCGTTCGGGTTGGAGTACGCTCCAATGAACGGCCTGCTTGCCGATGCGGACGCTGCCTACAGCCGGGGCGACTACGTCAATGCCCTGAGAATCTCACGGCCACTTGCATCCCTGGACTACGCCGCAGCCCAAAACAACCTGGGCTTCATGTACGCCAATGGCCAAGGTGTGGCGCAAGATTACAGCGAGGCCTTGAAGTGGTACCGCCTCGCTGCAGCACAAGACTATGCGCCTGCACAGTACAACCTAGGCTTCATGTATACCAACGGCCAAGGCGTCGTCCAGGACGACGCCCAGGCCTTGGCCTGGTACCTCAAGGCCGCCGAGCAGGGATTACCGGATGTCCAAACCAACCTGGGCTTCATGTATGCCAATGGACAAGGTGTGCTCCAGGACGCGCAAGAAGCCACCAAGTGGTTTGAGCGGGCGGCCGTCCAGGGCGACGCCACCGCGCAGTTCCACCTGGGAAGCATGTACGCAGCAGGTGAAGGTCTGCCACAGGATGCTGGCCTGGCCCGGCAATGGTTTGAGTCAGCAGCCACCCAGGGACACTGCTACGCCCAGTTCAACCTCGGACTGATGCTGGCGCACGGACGCGGCGTCACGCGGAATTCAGACATGGCAGCCAAGTGGTACGGGATGGCCGCCGATCAAGGCGACGCGCCGGCCCAGTACAACTTGGGCGTGATGTTGAGCCAGGGCCAAGGCTTAGCCCAAGACCCTGACACCGCTTTAAGGTATTTTGAATTGGCAGCGGCTCAGGGCCACAGTTCCGCCCACTACAACCTGGGTGTCATCCACAGCCAAACTGACCAGGGACCTGACGCCCAAGCCAGGGACCTGCCCAAGGCGATGGGCCACTACCGCTCAGCTGCCGCTCTGGGGCACCCACAAGCACAATTCAACTTGGGCTGCTTCAGCGCAAACGGCTGGGGCATGCCACAAGACTACGCAGAAGCCCTGCAGTGGTACCAACTGGCCGCTGACCAAGGCCTGCCCGATGCGCAATACCAACTTGGCACGATGTACCAAGCCGGGCAAGGCGTCGTGCAGGACGATGCGGCTGCAGCCCAATGGTATCGGTCTGCGGCGGCCCAAGGTCACGCCAAGGCGCAGTGCCAGCTGGGCACCATGTGCCAATCTGGTCTTGGATTGGCTCAAGATTCCGTTTTGGCCATCTACTACTACCAGCAAGCCGCCGGGCAAGGCGACGCACTGGCCCAATTCAACCTTGGGGTGACATACCTGCTGGGTCAGGGCGTGCAAGCCAACCCGGAGCATGCCGAGCAATGGTTTGAGAAATCAGCGCAGCAAGACAACGCACTGGCTCAGTTCAATCTGGCCGTGAGCAAAAGTCAAGGCCTTTCTGCCAATTCTCCCCTGGCAGAGCGCTGGCTTCGAGCCGCTGCCGAACAAAACCTCCCCGAAGCGCTCTTCAACCTGGCCGTGATGCAAGCACAGACGCCAGGCGGCGACATCCAGGTGGTCGAGCAGCTGTACCAAGCCAGCGCCGACCTGGGCAACCCCGCAGCACTGCACAACTTGGGCGTGATGTTCGCCCTAGGCCAGGGCAGCGCGCCAGACCTGGTGATGGCGGCCCAGTGCTACCGCACTGCCGCAGATCAGGGCGATGCCAGTGCCCAGTATGCGCTGGCAGTGATGCTGCTTGCTGGCGACCATATCGAACCGGATCAGGCTATGGCACTGAAGCTTCTTGAAAGTGCAGCCGAGCAGGGTCATGCCAGCAGCCAGCAGAGACTCTCCATGCTCCAGGCCAAGGGTAACTCAGCGCCTGATTACGAACAACTGCTGGCCACCTATCGGCTGGCAGCCAACCAGCAAGATCACGAGGCCGAATTCAATCTGGGCTTGATGCACGCCAACGGCCAGGGCACATCCCCGGATTTTGCGCTTGCGGAGCAATGGTATCGGCGCGCGGCTGAGGCTGGCGTGGCGGCGGCACAGCACAACCTTGGCGTCCTGTGTGCCAACAGGCAACTGCCAGGCCTGGGCCCCGAAGAGGCGCTTGTCTGGTACCGAAAAGCTGCAGCCCAAAATTTAGCCGCTTCATTTTTTAGTTTGGGCTTACTGAGCAGCCAAGGACGAGGCATGTCAACAGACTACACCCAAGCGCGCCAGTATTTTGCTAAGGCAGGCGATCTGGGCCACGTGCGGGCGAAATTCAATCTGGCGTGCCTACTTCACGAAAGCAAAGGCGGTGACGCCGAGCCACAACGCGCACTCAGCCTCCTTAACGAAGCGGCCCAGCAGGATGATGCCGCTGCTCTGTACACCTTGGGTCGATTACATGTGCTTGGCGAGTCGGTCGAGCAAGACGAGGCGCAAGCCCTCTCCTTCTACACGCGTGCCGCTGCCTTGGGCGATCCGGCGGCACGTTTCAACCTGGGCTATATGTACTCTCATGCCCAAGGCACCGCTTTAAACTACACACTTGCCCTTCAGTGGTACCGTGCCGCTGCCGGACAAGAAACCGTCAAATTAGGCTCCTCCAACCCCCAGCCAGGAAGCCTCCGTTCTGCCAACTTCGCGCCAGACCTGAGACAGGCGGCTTGAACGAAACGCCCTAGATTGGCCACCATGGACCGGCCTTAGTGGATACTGATCGGGCGAATACAGACCTCAAGTTTCGGCTGTTGCTGACGATTCATCATCAGACGCATCAAGGATACTGACATGAAAAGCTTACTGACACTGACCGTTTTGGCCCTCGCACTTGTGGCCGGTTGTACCTCGGTCCCCTTGAACTTAAGCAACAATGCACCTTTGCTGGAAGCCACGCCAAGCACAGGCATCGGGTCAAATGGTGCTGCAACCATCGCCATGCCGGCACCGGTCGAGAGACCCGCCACCACCGTCACACTGGTTGAAAGGCGCGAGAGCATAACGGCCACCGGCTACGCCGTCATCAGCGTCCAGAATCACCGTCTGCCGGCCCAGCAGCGTCTATTGGCCATCCGCGCCGCCAAGCTTGACGCCTACCGTTCACTCACCGAGCAGGTTTACGGCTTGCGCATTGACGCCACAGCCACAGTTGCAGACATGGTGGTGCAAAACGACACCTTCAGAAGCCGAGTCGAAGGGGTTATTCACGGTGCAACACTGGTTAGCATCACGCCCACAGGGGACGACACCTACGAGACCACCCTGTCGCTTGACCGGGCCGTCGTGCAAGATCTCAGGGCGCTGTACTTCAGCCAGGTGATGGCAAAAGCAAAATGAAATACCCCGGCCTGATGCCAGCACTGGCCAGGTCACTGGGCCTTGCCAGCCTCTGCGTCGTCAGCGCAATGGCAGCTGAGCCCCCTGCCCTTTCGGCTGAAGACAAACTGGCCGCCATCAGGCAAGGGCTTCTGGAGGCTGCACTGGAAGGCCCAACCCAGGTGCAAGCCACCCAGTGGATCGACGACAAAGGGGCGCTCCGCGAGACCAGCAGCTATCGAAATGGCATGCAGGTGCGCGGCGTGCGCGTCCTGGGCTACACGCAAGACGCTACTGGCAAGCCGAACGCGACACTGCAGTGGCTAAGCGTGCCGTCTCGTGCCATAACTAACACCCCAGTGGCTGCCCGCGTCAACGCCTGCAGCCCGACTGCATCGGGCCGTTTGCAACATGTGGTGTCGATCGAATGGGGCGAAGGCGGCGTAGCGCGCACCGATGACCAACCGCTACTGCAGAGCCTGCGCAAGCTGCTGGCCGCCGAGCTTCAGCAGGCCAGTTCATCGTCTGCCGTTTGGCGCCTGAGTCAATCGCCCGCCAGCCCAGCAGCCCGCAGCACCTACGAGCAGGCATTGCTCGGGGGGACAGAGGAAAATATCCCGTGGCAGCTCCGGATCAGCCTGCAGCCACAGCCAGTACTGACCCAAACCCGCGTCTTCGGTGTTTTGACAGAATCGCAACAACCAACAAAAATAGTCATGACCATGACCATGACGCTCGGTGCGCGGGGCCTTGGGAAAGCATTGCGGCAGGTCACCATCACACTGGATTTAGACACCACCTCCGCCAACAACTGGCTGCCACCCCAATGGACGCAAACGTCCAGCGACCGGATAGCACGGCAAGCCCAAGAGTGGGCACGCCAGCTGGAGACAGAACTCAGCTGCCAACCCGTGGTAGCCAAAGTCACGCAAGCCATTGGCAACCAAATCCGGATCAATGCTGGGGCCAGCGCCGGGCTGCGGGTGGGCGACGAATGGTTGCTGGCTGACGGCCAACAGGTGCTTGAGCGAACGCTGGAGGCCACTCTTACGCCCCACACCATTTTAGCCAAGGTGGTGATGGTTGCAGAGCACCACGCGCAGCTTGTCACCGTTGCGGGAACAAACCAAGCGGTCCGCCAAAACTGGATCGGGTGGACCACCGAAGGTTCACGTTGAAACCCACGGAGCCCCAATATGTCCCCTGATCGTTACCACGCATCCATCGCAGCCGTCCTCGGCACCCTCCTGTGCCTGTTGGCTCCTGGCCAGGTCCAGAGCGCCCAGCCACAGCCGGCAACCCCGGTAGCGAAGAAGACTGCTTCGCCCAGCACAGCGTTGCCGCCAGGCAGTTACAAACCCAAGCCGGGCCAGACACTCGACCAGGTCATCGCTAACACCATGGGGAAAAGCCCACTCAATCTGGCGGTGCTGCGCCAGGCTTTTATCCGACAAAATCCGACAGCTTTTGAGGCAGGAAAAACACCTCGATTGCGCAAAGGCGTAGTACTGATCGTGCCTGATCATGACGCCCTGCTGCTCAGCCTGATGCCGGCAGCTCCGCCCGCAGCCGGGCCTGCGCCAGTGACTGTCGCCGATACTGCAGAGCCCGAGAGCAGCAGCGCGTTCACGCCAGCTGGCGGCGACGACCGCAGGCGGTGGGTCAGGTACCCATGATTCCCGTTACCGAGAGCGCTTCACCCACGCGCTTTGCGCCCCTTTTTCCTCAGGGTGCGCAGTCCCAGCCGCTGGTAGAAGCCATCACGGCCAGGGCGCTCAACCTCAAAGACGGCCAAGTCGTACAAGCAACCGTTCAGTCCCAGGGTGACCAGCTTGCCCTGATGCTACGGGGTCGCCTGATCGGCGTCCCCAACCGGTCGGACTGGGAGATCGGGCGACGGATGAGCTTTCTCACTCAGGTCAACGACGACGGCAGTATCACCCTCTACGCCCTGTCCGACACCAGCCCGGCCAGCCCAGCACCGGCAGCCAAGGCGGCACCCAGCACGGTGGTAGCCCAAGTGCAGTTGTTTGAAGATCCCGACGCGCCCGGTTTCATGGCGGCTCGCACTGCTGGTTCTGATGGCAGTTTTTCCCGCCTGGCCAGTCTTTTGTACCGCCAGCCCGGACTGCCCGATCTACAGCAGCTGCTGGCCCCCGACGGACTCAGCGCGCTTTTGGCGAAAGTCACCAATCACCCAGAATTTATAGCGAGATGGCGAGCCATTCAATTGGCCCAGGAGCAGACCACCCCGGACGCAGTTCGGCTGGCGGTGATCACGGCCATGGGCAGCGAAGCCAACATCGCCCGCTATGGCAAACCTTCGCCAGTAGACACAAAACAGTTGCTCTATCAGCTGCTGGCAGTCTTGGGCGACCAGACTGATGCAGTTGTCGACACAGCTGATCTGCAACACGTCAGGCGCGCCATCGATGACCTGGAAGCCAGCCAACTGAATGCGCTACAAGCGCAGCGCGCCGGGGAAATGGCGATCAAAGTGCTGCTGCCTTACCCCGATGCGAACCCCGTGGAGCTAAGCTTTGAGCGTGGCCCTGGCACGGCGGGAAAGGATGCAGAGCTGACTGTCAGCGTCCACTCAAACAGCATCGACTTCGGCGAACTCTGGTTGAAGGCTCAACTTCGTGACGAAAACCAAATCGATCTCACCATGTGGGCCCTGCGGGAGTCCGTTATCGCTATGGCCCAAGCAGGTGCCGACGAACTCGGGCTAAGCCTGCTCGAGAGCGGCTTGACTATGCGCTCTTTTCATGCGCACCACGGTGCTCGACCACAACCAGCGCCAGCAGCACACCCACCAGCAGAGCCGGGTGTGGTTCTTGATATCTTGGTATGAGCCGCACGCCACAAGCCGTCGCCCTTGAATACGGCCTCAACACCGCTCCGGTGGTGACCGCCAAGGGCGAAGGTGAATTAGCGCTGGAGATGATTGCCCAAGCCCGTCGAAATGGCGTGTACATCACCCAGGACCCGGAATTGCTTGCGCTGTTGTGCCGGCTCAATGTGGATGAAGAGATTCCGCCTGAGCTCTACCGAGTCGTCTCGGTCATACTGTCATGGGTCTACTGGCTCAAGGACATGCGGCCAGGGGACGAAAAGGCGGCGGGGGTGACGACGGGTGGCGAAGGGTCCTGATCAGGCGTCGCTGTAGGCGTTGTGTCGTGAAAAACGCGAAATGAGGCCGAGGCGGTCATACACTTCCACAGAGCTTGCCGTGTCATTCAGCCGCAGGCTGTCAAGGGTGCCCCTGATCGCGTCCAGTTTGCGATTCATGAGGAGCGCATTTCGCCGATGAAAATCGCGACAAATCAGCATCGTCTCCCGGAAATCCTGCCACTCCGGCAGTGTTTGCAGTTCTTCAGCACCGGGCGCCAGAGTGCTAATTTCATGCAAGAGCTCGTTTTTGACAAGCTGCAATTGCTCGAACTGGTCCAGCGCCTGGTCACGCAGCGCTTGGAACTCCAGTTCGAGGATATGCGCCAGCTGCGTGGCAAATTCCTTGGCTTGATTCAGGGCTTGATTCAAAACGTTACCCAGGTCAATCACTGATCATCTGTTCGATTGCCACGAAGCTCTCAGCAATACGGCGAGGGTCAAGGGGATACTGTCCGTGTTTGATCGCTTCGCGGATAGCATCCACTTTGGCGCGGTCAAATTCGGGCTCCTGCTTGATTCGAGCCTTCAACTCTTCAGAGCCTGCCACACTGGCACCGGCGTCCTGTGCAAGCGGCGTACGACTAGGCGGCACCGCGACCTGCGGTGCTGGCGCGGCTGCCACGTCAGCCGTTTTCTCAGGCTTATCGACTGGCTTCCGGTACAAGGCATCAGCCTGAACCGGACGGGGTTGGATCGGGATTGCGTCGCTCATGGTGTGCTCGCTTTGTAAACTTCGGGGCCGTTACGATTTCTCATTACATGAATCGGCGCCATCAGAAATAACTTGAGCATTTTTCAGAAAAAATTTTTTAAAGGCCGCTTGCAGCGTTCGGACCAGTCACCACCCCAGTCAACAATCGGCCCGACTCCAGGTTCTTTAAGCGCACCTGATCTCCCAATCTACCATCCTGCAAGGCCTCGACCCGAGCCGAGATTGAAAAACCGCCAGCTTGAGAAATGGTCAACTGCACAATCTTACCCATTTTAACCAGTACGGCGCGCCGCAAGTCATAGCTGCGCAACGGCACGCCTGAAGCGATCTCTCGCACCGTCTCACCATTTTCAGCTTCTTTGATGGTGCGCAAGACCTGACCATCCAGACCTGCGGCAGGCACATCCACCTCAACCAGCATGTCTGCCGTCACCAGGCTCCCGGCACGCAGCAATTGACGCGCCACGACCACCCGGCGCAGCGCAGCAGCAGGCGCAGGATCCTTCACCGCCGAAGGCACCGATGCCGACGCTTGTGCGACACCAGCGGCCTCGCTCGCTGACTTGCGCGGCTGCGGCTTGGCAGAGGGATCCAGCACCAAACGCACATACAACTGCCAAGGCGGCGACCCCAGGCAGCGCACCCGCACCGTCTCACGCGAGGCGAAAGGCAAGTCCATCACCAGAGCCCGGTCGCAGGTTTGTGCTTGTATACGGCTGTCCATGGGCGCGAAGCTGAACTCGCTGGCCGTCAGCCCCTGTGTTTGCTGGACCCAATCACCGACCTCAGTCAACAAACGCGATGCGTTGGATCCTGATTGCGCCAGCGCAGGCCAGCTGAGCGTCAAGGCAAGGGACAACAGGGCATGGCACAGCAATTGCTGTATCCAGCCAGGTGGTGTTGGAAAAATGACAGATTGGTTTGGCACGAGGCAGGAGCAGGCAAGAACAATGCCACCAGCGTGGCGACTCGATCCGAGCATATTAGAGGCACCAGTGATAGAAAAACATTCATTGACATCAATCGGGCTATTGACCATTGGAGCATCAAGGTGACCAGAGACATCACGCACATCAGACCTCAAGCAGCCAGCCCGGGTTTGGCCGAGCGTCCTCGCGACCGCGCAGCGGTCCGGCCGCCATCGACGAATTTTGCCCAGGCCATGCAACAAGCCAGGCCGGCACCAGCCGCCCAGGTCAGCGTGAGCAATGGCAACACCCTCACGGGTATTGTGCGCGCCCAGGCCGAGTCCAGAGGCCTCAAGCTCAGCGGAACAGACGAGCACCGACTGGCCCAGCAATTGGCCAGCGCCAACAAAATCAGTAACGCAGACTTGATCCATGTCGGCCAAGTCATCGACTTGACCCCCATCAACCAGGAATTAGAGGCCCTCAAAAGCAATACGGCTCGCGCGCCGGTACCGGCTACGACCGCGAAGACCCTGGCGGACACATCCGCCGCCGCCGCACTGAACTCCCGCAAAATTACTGCGGCACCTTTGGCCGCAGTGACCCCAAAAACATCCACCCCGGTCAGCCACCCTGTTCTGGAAAAAACACTGGACCGCGCAGTTGCCAAGGGCTTCATACCCGCCAGCGACAAGGTGCCGGTGTACGAGAAGATTCTGCAAATGGCGCAAGAGCATCGATTTGCACCCGATGACTTTGCCCGCATGACACTCATGGAAAGCGATGGCATGAACCCTCGGGCCAGCAACCAGCGGTGCCACGGGATCATCCAGTTCTGCGATGGTCCGGCGCGAGGCGCGGCATCTGCTGGCTATGCCGACAACCCCAAGGCCATTCTTGATCTCAGTGTTCACAAACAGCTGAGTCTGGTGGACAAGTACTTTGGTGACGTTGGGCTCAAGAACCAGGGTCCGGCTGGCCTGGAAGACCTCTACCTGTCCGTGCTCAACCCGGCCTCGCGCAGCGAGCGCCAGGTCACTGCGGCGCTGGACATCGGTGGCAAACAGGCGCGGATGTTGTACACCGGCAGCGATACCGATGCCTCCATCACCCGCCAGTCGATACGCCAAGGCCTGCTGCAGAATGCGGCCGCCCGTCTGGGTCAATTTCTACCCACGGCCATGCGCGCGCCAGCACCCAGAACCAACCAGGTGGCAGCCAATGAGCAGCATTGAATTGCGAACAGCGGCAAAGCTGACCCGCCATGGCAAAGCGGCAAGTATTTGCCGCTTTGCCGCATCGCTGCCTCGCGTTGCCGCGGGTAGTCACCGTCATTTTGGCGGCCCAGCGAGCTCGCTACGGCAGCGGTTCAAGCTGGTATGCAAATTGCAGTTGTTCCGCATGACCACCGGAATTGACACCCAGAACATCGGCAGCAGGGCCGCCAACTTTAATTCATCGGAGTGAGCCATGAACATGATTGATCAGGCCTTGGGCGTGCACGAAAAAGCACTTGGGATGCGCAACAAGCGCATGGAGGTGCTCTCGCGCAACATTGCCAATGCCGACACCCCCAACTTCAAGGCGCAAGACCTTGACTTCAAGGCTTTGCTCAAGGATACCCAAGAGTTCGCGATGAAGACCTCACATGCCAACCACATTGAAATGGCAGAAACCAGCGCCGGTGCTGATCTGAAATACCGCATTCCTTTTAACGTCGCTTTTGACGGCAACACGGTAGAGCTGCCGGTAGAGCAAGCCAAGTTTGGCCAGTACGCCGCCGACTACCAAACCACGTTAAGCATTCTGGAAAACCGCATCAGCGGCATCCGCAAAGCACTCCGGGGAGATTAAGCCATGGCACTCGAACACATGTTTGGCATCGCGGGCTCTGCGCTCAATGCGCAAACCGTCCGCATGAACGCCTCCGCATCCAACCTGTCTAACGCCGGGACAGTTGCGGGCTCTGAAAAAGAAGCCTTTCGCGCCAAGCGAACCGAGTTCAAGACCATCATGGCGCAGCAAACGGGCGCTGCCAACGATGGTCTTTCAGGCGGGGTCAAGGTTAGCCGTATCACCGACGACCCCAAGCCAGTCGCCCGCATGTCTGACCCCGGCAACCCGGCGGCTGACAAAGATGGCAACGTCTTCCTCTCCAACGTCAATGAAATGACCGAGATGGTTGAAATGATGGCCGCCTCCCGCTCCTACCAAAACAACGTTGAAGTGATCAACACTGCGCGCCAATTGATGGCGCGCACCCTCGACATCATCAAGAGCTGAGACAAACTCTGAAAGAACATCATGGCCAATCTCAACCTCCTGCCGTCCAAAGTCCCGTCTGATGGCGCCTGGGCCGCTGCGGTTCCATCCAGCATCAGGACCACTGCCGCCACGGCAGCGGCGGCGGCCACTGCCGCCACCGGTGCGCCGGCCATGGGACAAAAAGACTTTTTGACGCTGTTCACGACGCAGCTGAAAAATCAGGATCCACTGGACCCCGTCAAGAATGAGGCCTTCGTGGCGCAGTTGGCCCAGTTCTCCCAGTTGGAGGCCACCACCAACATGTCTAGCACCTTGACCACATTTGTGGACAGCATGTCGGGTAACCAGATCACCGCCGGCGCGGGCCTGATCGGCAAGAAAGTGTCGGTGCCCGATGGCCCGGCCCAGCTCATCGGCGGTCAGCCGGTACAGGGCGTGGTTAACCTGCCCAACGGGGCCGAGGGCGTCAAACTCGAAATCTTTGACTCCAAAGGCGTCTTGGTCCAGACCCGCATGTCGGGCAGCCAGACCGCCGGCGACCTCAGCTTTGGGTGGGATGGTAAAGACGAGGCCGGCAACACCCTGCCTGACGGCAGCTACCGATTTGCCGTTACCGCAGTCAGCCAAGGCAAAACCACGACCCCTACCGTCAGCACACTGGCCACCGTCGTAGGTATCAGCCAACAGGCCGACAAGTCCATGCTGCTGCAAATCCAGGGCGGCAAGTCAATCAAGCTGACGGACGTCAAGCGCATTGACGGCTAGCACTAACTTTGACCCAAGATCAGACTGATCACACCCTAACTATTTGCTTCACAGGAGAATAAACCATGTCTTTTTATACCTCGCTAACTGGTCTTAATGCAGCTACTGCCATGCTGGGCGTGACAGCCAACAACATATCCAACGTTGGCACCACCGGTTTCAAGCGCTCAAGGGCGGACTTCGGCGACATTTTTGCCACCTCTCCCCTGCAAAAAGCATCCAGCACGGTGGGTCAGGGTGTGTCACTCAAGCAGGTCAGCCAAGAGTTCAGCCAGGGCAATATTTCATTCTCTTCCAACGCGCTGGACTTGGCCATCACCGGCGACGGCTTTTTTCCGCTTCGGTCGGCTGACGGTCTCACCGAATCCTATACCCGCAATGGCTCGTTTTCACTGAACGAGCAGTTCAACGTGGTCAACTCGGCGGGGCAGCGACTCATGGCCGCGACGGTGGACTCAACCGGCAGCGCCAACGTCAATGACCGGGTGGTGTTGACCATTCCCCAAAAAACCTCCGGCGAAGCCAAACAGACGTCCAAGGTGTCCCTGGGCCTGAATTTCCCGGCTGACGCCGCGGTCATCAACGAAACCTTCAGCCGCGGTAATCCGGCCTCGTTCAATAAATCGACCGCCTTTACCGTGTACGACAACGGCGGTAACGGCTACCTGGCCACCATCTACTACGTCAAAACCCAGAACGCCAACCAAAACAGCCCCTTCAACAAGTGGCAAACCTATGTCTATGTGGGCGAAGACCAAGTCCAGGCGGCCATTGCCCAGTCCACCGATGCCAATGGCGAATTGCAAT
>RFWA01000240.1 GCA_009922295.1 Betaproteobacteria bacterium | reverse complement strand
CCAAAAGCGGTTTGTCGCGCCATGCGATGTCCGAAGCGCGAACGTGGTTCAGCTGGCTGCGGCTTTTTTGGTGACCCTCCCGTTGGCTTGGGCAGAAGCGGGCACAGTCAGTTGGAACGCGGAATTGGCCTTGGCCATGGCGTGGTCCGTGCTGGCATTGACGCTGGGGGGAAGCTCTTTGCTTTACATGCTGATTCAACGCGGTGCCGCAACTACGGTGACGAGCTTGATGTATCTGGTGCCGCCTATGACGGCGCTGCTGGCCTTCGGACTGTTTAATGAGACCATCACGGCCATCACACTAGGGCTTCGAAAGGAAAATTAATGAGTACCCAAAGAATTGCTGTCATTGCCGGAGATGGTATTGGCAAGGAAGTGATGCCCGAAGGCCTTCGAGTTTTAGAGGCCGTCGCCCGCAAGTTCGGGATTAAGCTGCAGTTTGACCATTTCGATTTTTCCAGTTGGGACTATTTTGAGCGTCACGGCAAGATGCTGCCCGACAACTGGAAAGACTTGATTGGCGGCCACGATGCCATTTACTTCGGTGCTGTTGGCTGGCCCGAAAAAATCGCAGACCATGTTTCGTTATGGGGCTCATTGCTGCTGTTTCGCCGAGAATTTGACCAGTATGTCAATCTGCGGCCCGCGCGGCTCATGCCTGGCATCATTGCGCCTGTGGTACGGCGGGATGGAAGTCGGCGCGAACCCGGTGAGATCGATATGTACATCGTGCGTGAAAACACGGAAGGTGAGTACTCCAGCATTGGCGGGCGGATGTACCCTGGCACAGAGCGCGAGATCGTGATGCAGGAAACTGTGATGTCGCGCATCGGAGTTGACCGCGTGTTGAAATTTGCGTTCGAGCTGGCGCAGTCTCGCCCGAAAAAGCACCTGACCAGCGCCACCAAATCCAACGGGATTGCCATCACCATGCCTTACTGGGACGAGCGTGTGGTCGAGATGGCCAAGCAGTACCCTGATGTCCATGTTGATAAGTTCCACATTGATATCCTGACGGCACATTTCGTGCAGCGCCCCGACTTCTTTGATGTAGTGGTCGCCAGTAATTTGTTTGGCGACATCCTGAGCGACCTTGGGCCTGCTTGCACTGGCACCATCGGTATAGCACCCAGCGCCAATTTGAATCCTCAGCGGCGATTCCCCTCGCTGTTCGAGCCTGTGCACGGCTCGGCGCCGGATATCGCTGGAAAAGGCGTTGCGAACCCGATCGGTCAAATATGGTGTGGTGCCATGATGCTTGATTTTTTGGGGCATCGGGCTGCACACGACGCCATCTTAAGTGCCATCGAAGCCGTGCTCCAACCCGTCAGTGGCGCACCACGCACACCAGACTTGGGCGGTCATGCCGGTACCAGCGACGTGGGTCGTGCCATTGCTGCGGCGCTGTGAGATACGGGTTGAGCAGTTGGTGGACAAATTTGGCAGCGCCTCGCCAGCACTGGTTTGGGTCGGCAAATTTGGTGAAAAAACCGTCTAGAATGAAACGCTCGGCTTGAATTGGCAGCGGGTTATGGGCTTGCTGATGTTTTTTTGAATCGAATCAAGCGATATTGTTTCCACCCTGGGGTCCTTTGTGAATAAAACCGAACTGATCGAGCACATCGCAGCACATGCTGATATCTCCAAAGCAGCAGCTACACGCGCTCTAGAGTCGACGATTGGTGCGGTGACGGCAACCCTAAAAAGTGGTGGATCGGTGTCATTGGTTGGTTTTGGTACCTTCGCGGTAGGTAAGCGGGCCCCGCGCGTGGGGCGTAACCCTCGGACCGGGGCAGCGATTAAAATCGCGCAGGGAAACATCCCTAAATTTCGTCCAGGCAAGGCGTTGAAAGACGCCCTGAATTGAGAGCAGGTTAAGGTGGGGTGCTTAGCTCAGTTGGTAGAGCGGCGCCCTTACAAGGCGTAGGTCGGCGGTTCGAGCCCGTCAGCACCCACCACCCAGGCAAAGGCGAACAGGATGTTCGCCTTTTTTTGTTTTTCTTTTGGAGACTGAACGCATGTTCGACTTTGTCCGCAAGCACACGAAAATCATGATGTTCGTGATGTTTTTGCTGATCATCCCTTCTTTCGTGCTGTTCGGCATTGATGGATACAACAAAATGAGCAACAAGGGAGAGGTCGTTGCTCGCGTTGGTGGCGTTGAGATCAGTCAGGCTGAGTGGGATGCAGCCCACAAGGCTGAATCGGATCGATTGCGTGCTTCCATGCCCAACCTTGATGCCAAGCTTTTTGATTCGCCCGAAGCGCGCTACGCCACGCTGGAGAGACTGGTCCGTGACCGTGTGCTCACGCAAGCGGTGGAGAGCATCAGGTTAACGACCAGCGACGCCCGACTGGCTCGTGAACTCCAAGAAAATCCGACGATCGCTGCTTTGCGCCGGCCTGACGGGTCGCTGGACATGGACCGGTATCGGCAACTGGTCGCCAGCCAGGGGCTGACGCCTGAGGGCTTTGAGGCCCGTGTGCGTCAAGACCTGTCTGTTCGTCAGGTAGAAGCTGCCATCACTGCCACAGGCCTGGCTCCTGCAGCCATCGCTGATGTGTCCTTGAATGCATTTTTTGAACGGCGCGAAGTGCAGTTCATCAATATGGCCTCTGCCGATTTCGCCTCCAAAGTCAACCCCACCGAGGCAGAGCTGGAGGCTTACTACAAAGCCAACCCAACGCAGTTTCAGGCTCCAGAGCAAGCCAGTATTGAGTACCTCTTGCTCGACCTTGAGGCCGTCAAGAAAGGAATCACCATTAGCGATGCCGACCTGAAGGCTTATTACGACCAGAACGTGGCCCGGCTCAGTGGCACTGAGGAGCGCCGAGCCAGCCATATTTTGATTAATGCAGCCAAGGATGCCCCCGGCGCAGATCGGCAAAAAGCCCAAGCCCGTGCGCAGGAACTGCTTCAGATGGTCAGAAAATCGCCAGATAGCTTTGGTGAAGTGGCCAAGAAAAATTCGCAGGACAGTGGCTCCGCTCCAAATGGTGGTGACCTTGATTTTTTTGCAAAGGGTGCGATGGTTAAACCTTTTGAGGAAGCCGCTTACGCACTGAAAAAAGGAGACATCAGCGATGTCGTCGAGTCAGATTTTGGCTTTCACATCATTAAGTTGACAGACATCAAAGTGCCGGTTCAACGCAGCTTCGCAGAGTTGCGGGTCGGCATCGAGGCTGATCTCAAGACCCAGCAGGCGCAACGTCAATTCGCTGAGAGTGCTGAAATCTTTACCAACGGGGTCTACGAGCAATCGGACAGTCTCAAGCCCGTGGCCGATAAACTGAAGCTTGAGATCAGGGTCGCTGAAAAGCTAGGCCGTCAAGCCTTGCCAGGCGCAAAGGGCGTGCTGGCAAATCCCAAATTTTTGAATGCTGTGTTTGGCAATGATGCCATTGAAAAAAAGCGTAACACCGAGGCGGTTGAAATCGGCCCCAATCAACTGGCTGCCGGACGAATTGTGAAGCACACACCAGCTCGCACATTGCCACTGGCGGAAGTCACGCCCGCGGTGCGAGAGCGGGTGGTGGCGGCGCGCGCCTATGAACTGGCAAAAAAAGAGGGGGCCGATAAGTTGGCGGCCTTGAAGGCTGCGCCAGACAGCGCCGCGATGCCAGCCCCAGTGGAAGTGTCGCGTGTCCAGGCTCAAAACGTCCCGCCGGCCATGTTGAAAGCCATTTTGCGGGCTGAGACAAAAGCCCTTCCCCATTTGTGGTCCGCATCAATAAAGTCACAGCGCGTCCAGCGCCCGCGGAGGCCGCCGCCAAGCAGGACCGCAGCCAATACTCACAGTGGTGGTCTGGCGCGGAGGGGCAGGCCTACTTTGCCGTCCTTAAGGAGCGGTTCAAAGTTGAGATGCGTGCCCCTAAACCCGCTAGTTCGCTGCCCGAATTGGCCGCCGCCGCAATGCAGTAAGCCGCGAATTCTGCGGGAACAAGCGATATAATCAGGCTGACGGTGGCTGTAGCTCAGTTGGTAGAGTCCAGGATTGTGATTCCTGTTGTCGTGGGTTCGAGCCCCATCAGCCACCCCAACATTTCCCGTTATAGTCAATGACTTAGCTCAAGTATTCTTTGTATCTTTCGATACTTTTGCAATACTTTTGCGCGGATTTTGTGTGTTTTTCGGCAGGTTTCTGACACACAAGACAGGAATAGCATCTCTGCATGTTTTCCTCGTCGACCACTAGACTAGGTTTTTATACTCCTGTCGTTGTGTGCCTCACTCAAACCAAAGCCGGTGGGGCTGGTGGCTGCTGCTTGCCAGCCCAACCAGAGTTGCCAAGTTACTGCCTCTGACCTTCCGCTGCGATGGTGGCGTACCGGTCAGCCATCTGCATCGACTTCCAATTACCAAGAGCCTTTATGACCATCGCGTTGTTGAATAAAAAGACCCGCAACCCCGGTCTTTTTCGTTCAACCGCTTAGGTCAGTATTCAATTGGCGTAATAGACGTATTCGTCTTCAGGTGCCAGCTTCTGCTTCAGGGACTTGTCGATCGGGATAGCGCCTTCACCCAGTGA
>RFWA01000239.1 GCA_009922295.1 Betaproteobacteria bacterium | reverse complement strand
CGCATTTGGGCCACAAACAGCTGTGTCAGGGTCAGCGTGCCGGCGGCGTTGATGTGCAGTAGCAGCTCGTCTTGCTGGGTGCTGTCGCTGGCGTAGTCGGCCACAGTGGCGGTGCCCACGGCCGCGTTGTTGACCAGCGCATCCAGCCGGCCCCAGGTTGAGAGCGCTTCGGCAAAAAACGCACGAATGGACGCGCTGTGCGCCAGGTTCAAGGGGTGCAGGCTGATGCGGTCGCTAAATTCGCCGTGTTCGCCAAGTTCGGCTCTGAGGGCCTTCGCCTGCTCTGGCGTTTCCACCCCCTGCGCATAGCTGGCGGCCACGGCCCAACCGTCTTGCAGCAGCCGGCGCACCGTGGCGCGGCCAATGCCGCCCAGGGCACCGGTGACGATGGCGACTTGAGGGGTGGGGTGATTCATGGATCTGGCGATGCCCAGAGGGCTATTTAACGATCAAGACTTGCGCGTCTTCAATCAGGGTTTGGACCAAAGCGCACATCTCGGCCACGGTGGATTCTTCGACTTCAAGGTAGCCCTCGTACTCAGCCAGATTCCGTTTTTGATGCGCGGTGTCCAATACGCGCCACCGGTTGGCGTGCCAACCCAAAGTGTGCGCCAGGCATTGAAAAACGGTGTAGCGATTTTCGCTGCGATAGCCGTGCCAGCGCAGTGCCGCCAAGGCGGCGGCATGGGCGGCGTTGTAGGCACTGGTAAAGCGGCCCTCCAGCGACACATTGCTCAGCTTGGCATCACTCAAACGGGTTTGCGCCATGGCAAGCATGCGGGTGACTTCCGTTGCGTTGCGCGGCTCCGCTTTGAGTTGGCCGATGCGCACCAGGTTGTCCAATTCAGGCAGGCTCATGGGCTTCCCCTATCAATGGCAGTGTGGGTTGCGACAACACTCGGTTGACAAACGAGTCTGGTTCGGACCGGCGGCGTTCAAAGTCTTGCGATGAATAACAGCTTGGGTTGATTTTCCGTCCCAATTGGACTTCGGCCGGCGCCAATGCTGCCAAGACCTGGCTGAGTCGCAAATCTTTGCCGACCAGCATGACATCAATGTCACTGCTGGCAGTGTCGGTTTGCTTGGCGACCGAACCATAGATCCAGGCCGATTGCAGGTCAGGTTGCAAAGTTTGCAAGGCGTTGCGCAGCACTGGCACGGTGCCCAGCGCCTTGCGGGTCAAGCCAAGTAATTCAGCGTAGACAGGCGATTTCGGATTGGCCTGAAAGCGGCGCAGGTTGCCCACGGCTTGCGTATCGACCAAGCCTGCGGTGGCTAGGCGCTTAAGCTCCCTTTGCAACGAGGCACTACCCAAGCCAGTCAGGCGACGTAACTCATTAAGGTGATAAGCGCGGTCAGGTTGACCAAATAGCCAGACATAGAGGCGTGATTGGCTGTCGGTAAACAGCGCAGAACCGATATTCATGCCAAATATTAGCACGTAAAAGCTAATATCTAGCTCGATTTGCAGAGTTATCTTGATTTTGTCGATGGCGGCTATGTATCAAAATCCCCTGTGCCAGCGGCGCCGACCATTTACCGTCAAGGAGAATCGCGATGAACCCAACCCTTCACCTCTGCCTCGCCCTGCTGTTGCCCTGGGTCGCCGATGCCTCGCTGGCCCAGCAGGCCGTGTCGCTGCAGCGGCAAGACCAGACAACCATCGCCGTGATGGCCTATGCGCCCACGGTTGGCGCTTGCCGGGGTGTGGCTGTGGTCTCGCCCGGTGCGGGTGGTTCGGAGACCGGCTACAGCTACCTGGGCGAGGCGCTGGCTGGGCTGGGCTACTTGGCCGTGGTGGTGGGCCACCCGGAGAGCGGGCGGCGCGCGCTGCGCGAGCAGCTGCGCGGCAATGGCCTGCGCGAAGGCCTGGCTGCGCTGATCACCGAGCCCGATGCCTACCGGGGTCGTTTCATGGACATTGCCGCCGCCCGGCAGTGGGCGCAGGGCCGCTGCCAGGGCGCCGACACGGTGCTGGTGGGGCATTCCATGGGCGCAGCCACTACGCTGATGGAGGCCGGTGCGCGCAACAAGCTGGGGCTGAGTGGCGCCCAGGCCTTCGGCGCCTATATCGCGCTGTCGCCGCAGGGCGTGGGCTCGATTTTTCCGGCCAATGCCTGGTCCTACCTGCAGCGGCCGGTGTTGTCCATCACTGGCACGCGCGACGATGAACTGGGCGGCGCCTCCTGGCAGACGCGCACCGAGCCCTACCGCAATATGCCGCCCGGCTGCAAGTGGCTGGCCGTGATCGACGGCGCCACGCACATGAACCTTGCCGGCAACGGCCTGGCCCGCAAAACCGAAGCTCTAACCACCCAGGTAATTGGTGACTTTCTGGATGGCGTTCAACGCGGCAATTGCCGGGCCCCGAGGGCGCACCCTGGCATGACGATGGCGTCGAAGTGAGGCTTGGGCCTGCATCAGGTTTGCTATTTTTTTAGTAGCTATAAAGTCAATAGTGACGGAGCTTATCGGCTGATTTGGCATACAAATGTTCGCAACTCGGACGGTGAGGCAAAATTCTGGCTCACCCCTACGGTTTACTTAGCGGACGGCGACGGTTTTGACGCCCGGACGTTACGAGACCTGCGCGATGCTGTCGTTGCCAACCAATTGCTGATTGAAAGGGCATGGAATGATCATTTCGCCTAACGCGGTTCGCTTTGATGACGATACCTTGTGGGTTGGCTTGTCCGATGGGCGCACCATTGCTGTGCCCTTAGCTTGGTTTCCACGCCTGCTGGATGCCTCCCCCGAACAGCGCGCATGCGTCGAGTTGAGCAAGGGCGGCTTGCATTGGGACGCCTTGGATGAAGACATCTCAGTTGCCGGGTTGCTGGCTGGCCAGCCCGACCTGTCAAGGCGCGGGAAACAGCAGCACGCCGCTTGAGCTAAGGCCTCAACGCCAATCCGCCGTGCAGATGCCGCACCGTGGTGTGGCCCTGGCTGTGCAGCCACTGCGTCACCTGCTGGCTGCGGTTGCCGCTGCGGCACACCAGCACCACGGGGGCGGCGCCGGCGCCAAACCACAGTGAGTAGTGGCGTGGCAGCTCGCTCACCGGGGCGCTGACGGCGGCATGGTGGCCGTGGCGCAGGCCACCGCCTGCCTGCTGCTCGGCCACTTCACGCAGGTCCACCAGTTTGGCCGCCGGGTGGGCGCTCAAAAAAGCGTCCAGTTCATGCCAATGCAGCGTGCCAGCGGCCAATGCCGTCGCGTCTGGCGGGCTTGGCAGGGCAGGTAGAGTCCAACCCGACGCAGTTGCGGACGGCGGGGCCGCCAACGCTTGGCCGCAGCGCGCAATGGCGTCGCAGGCGGCCACCACATGCGCCTCGGTGCTCAATAGGCCGATGGACAGTCTCACCGCCGACTCGCAGCGCCAGGTCGGCAGGCCCATGGCCACCAGCACATGGCTGGGCTGGGCTTTGCCTGCGCTGCAGGCGCTGCCCGCACTTACCCGCAGTCCGGCGGCGTCAAACACGTCCAGCACCTGCTTGCTGGGCAGGCCCGGCACCGAAAAATTGAGCGTTGTGGGCAAACTGTGTTCGAGCGGGGTGTTGAACACGATGGCCGGGAACGCGCTTCGCAGGGCGTGTTCCAGTTGGTCCCGCAGTGCCTTTAGCGTCGCGTGGCTGGCAAATATGCCACCACGCTGCAGGGCCTGCAGCACGGCCCCCAGGGCTGCGATGCCGGGCATGTTCTCGGTGCCGCTGCGCAGGCCGCCTTCCTGCCCGCCACCCACCACCAGCGGGGTGAAGGGGGCACCGCGGCGCACATACAGCAGCCCGATGCCCTTGGGCGCATGCAGCTTGTGGCCAGAAAACACCGCGTAGTCGACGCCACGCGCGGGCAGTTGTAAATCGAGCTTACCCAAGGCCTGGACGCCGTCGACCAGCCAAAGTGGCCGATGCGCGGCGGTGGCCAAGAGGCGGGCAATGCCCTCCAGGTCGCTGACGGTGCCGGTTTCGTTGTTGGCAGCCATGGTGCACAGCATCGCCGTTTTGGGCAGCAGGCTGGCCAGGGCAGCCGCATCATGCCGCCCGTACTGATCGACTGGCAGGGCCTGCAGCACCAGGCCAGTGCCCAGCACCTGGTTCCAGTGCGCCAGCGCCTCGGGCACGGCCTTGTGTTCGGTGGCGCCATACAGCAGCAATTCACCGGTGGGCTGGCCGGCAGCTCGGCGCGCGCGGATGGCGCACAGGGCCGACAACACCGCCGTCTGGATGGCCTCGGTAGCACCGCTGGTGAACATCAGTGCCCCCTCCCCTGCCCCGATCACAGCGGCCGCCATGTCACGGGTCTGGCCCAGCAAATGTTTGGCGACCAACCCGTGCGAATGGCTGCTGCTGGGGTTGCCAAAGCATTGCGCCATGCAGGCGCTGGCCGCAGCCACCGCAGCGGGCAACACAGAGCTGGTGGCATTGCTGTCAAGGTAGAGGGTTTGATTCATGACAGCCAGTGTAAAAACCGGGTGCAGTAAACCCATTCCATAATTCACCCAAATCAACAATAATTTAGAATTTAATTCTCT
>RFWA01000238.1 GCA_009922295.1 Betaproteobacteria bacterium | reverse complement strand
CTCCACCAAGAAGCCTTTCAAGCAAAAAGGTACTGGGCGGGCACGAGCTGGTATGACCTCGTCGCCCCTGTGGCGCGGCGGTGGTCGTATTTTCCCGAACATGCCCGACGAGAACTTCACACAGAAGATCAATAAGAAGATGTACCGCGCTGGTATGTCCTCGATCCTGTCACAGTTGGCCCGCGAAGGTCGACTGGCAGTGGTTGACTCGCTGAAGGTTGAGTCCCCCAAGACCAAGCCGCTGGCCGCTAAATTCAAGGCCATGAATCTTGAGTCTGTGATGGTCATTGCCGACGAGGTGGATGAGAACTTGTATCTCGCGTCTCGCAACCTGGTCAATGTCCTGGTGGTCGAGCCGCGTTACGCTGACCCTGTCTCTCTGGTCCATTACCGCAAGGTGTTGGTGACCAAGGCGGCCATGGATCAACTCAAGGAGATGTTCGCATGAGTCACGGTCCAAATCTGACCAAGTTTGATGAAGGTCGACTGATGCAAGTGCTCGTGGCGCCTATTGTGTCTGAAAAGGCAACGATGGTCGGCGAAAAGAGCAATGCGGTGACTTTCAAGGTGCTGCAGGATGCGACCAAATATGAGATCAAGGCCGCTGTGGAATTGATGTTCAAGGTTGAGGTCAAGGGCGTCTCTGTGGTGAACACAAAAGGCAAGGCCAAGCGTTTCGGCAAGTCTATGGGTCGTCGCGACAACATTCGCAAGGCCTATGTGACGCTGAAGCCGGGCCAAGAGCTCAATCTCGGTGGGGAGGCTGCGTAATCATGGCCGTCATCAAAATGAAACCAACCTCACCAGGCCGTCGTGGCGTGGTGAAGATCTCACGGGATCACCTGCACAAGGGTGAGCCCTATGCGCCCCTGTTGGAGCCTCAGTTCCAGCATGCCGGGCGTAACAACAACGGACACATCACCACCCGGCACAAGGGCGGCGGTCACAAGCACCACTACCGTGTGGTTGACTTCCGTCGCAACAAGGATGGTATTGCCGCCAAGGTCGAGCGTATTGAGTACGACCCGAATCGTTCAGCGCATATCGCACTGGTCTGTTATGCAGATGGTGAGCGTCGCTACATCATCGCTCCGCGTGGCCTTGAGGTCGGTGCCAGCATCATGAGCGGTGCTGAGGCGCCAATCCGTGTTGGCAACACCCTGCCGATCCGGAACATTCCGGTGGGTTCTGTCGTGCATTGCATCGAGTTGCAAATCGGCAAGGGCGCGCAAATTGTGCGCTCCGCCGGCACCTCGGCAACTCTGCTGGCACGTGAAGGTACTTACGCCCAGGTGCGGATGCGTTCCGGTGAAGTCCGTAAGGTCCACATCGAATGCCGCGCTACGCTCGGGCAGGTGGCTAACGAAGAGCACAGCCTGCGCCGACTCGGCAAAGCCGGGGTCAAGCGCTGGATGGGCATTCGGCCAACCGTTCGCGGTGTGGTCATGAACCCGGTCGACCACCCTCACGGTGGTGGCGAGGGCAAGACTGGCGAGGGCCGTCACCCTGTCGATCCTTGGGGTAATCTGACCAAGGGTTACCGTACCCGTAACAACAAGCGCACGCAGGTCATGATCGTGTCGCGTCGCAAGAAGTAAGGGGAAGGTCAATGACTCGCTCACTCAAAAAAGGTCCGTTTGTCGACCATCATTTGGTAGCCAAGGCCGACAAGGCCATTGCCACCAAAGACAAAAAGCCGATCAAGACATGGTCGCGCCGTTCTATGGTTTTGCCCGAATTCATCGGACTGACCATTGCGGTGCACAACGGCAAACAGCACGTGCCGGTCTATATCACCGATCAAATGGTTGGCCACAAGCTTGGTGAGTTTGCTTTGACGCGAACTTTCAAGGGCCATCCGGCGGACAAAAAAGTCCAGAAGAAATAAGGAGGCGACCATGGAAACACGTGCAACCCTTCGTGGCGTTCGTTTGTCGGTAGACAAAGGTCGCCTTGTCGCAGATCTGATTCGCGGCAAAAAAGTTGATCAGGCTCTGAACATATTGCAGTTCACGCAGAAAAAAGCTGCTGTGATCATCAAGAAAGTTCTGGAATCTGCCATTGCCAACGCCGAGCACAACGACGGCGCCGATATCGACGAGCTGAAGGTGAAAACCATCTTCGTCGAGCAGGGTGCTTCGCTTCGGCGTTTCACCGCCCGCGCTAAAGGGCGTGGCAATCAAATCAGAAAACCCACGTGCCATGTGTACGTGACGGTTGGTAACTGAAAGAGGCCAGGAAGATATGGGACAAAAAATCCACCCAACCGGCTTTCGCCTGTCGATCAGCCGCAACTGGGCTTCTCGCTGGTACGCCAATGACCGTGACTTTGCTGGCATGCTGGCTGAAGACATCAAAGTGCGTGAGTACCTGAAAGCCAAACTCAAGAACGCCTCTGTGTCGCGCGTTCTGATCGAGCGTCCTGCCAAAAATGCCCGCATCACCATTTTCTCGGCGCGTCCGGGCGTGGTGATCGGCAAGAAGGGCGAAGACATCGAGAACCTCAAGCGTGAACTCGGGCGTCAGCTCGGTGTGCCAGTTGCGGTCAACATCGAGGAAGTGCGTAAGCCGGAAATCGATGCCAAATTGATTGCTGACAGCATCACGCAGCAGCTCGAAAAGCGGATCATGTTCCGCCGAGCCATGAAGCGCGCCATGCAAAACGCGATGCGATTGGGTGCTCTGGGCATCAAGATCATGTCGTCTGGCCGGCTCAATGGCATTGAAATCGCACGCTGCGAGTGGTACCGCGAAGGTCGCGTGCCGCTTCATACCCTGCGCGCTGACATCGACTACGGCACCTCTGAAGCCAAGACCACCTATGGCGTGATCGGCGTCAAGGTCTGGGTTTACAAGGGTGATACGCTGGGTCGGAATGATCTGCCAGCGGTGGTTGAACCCCGTTCTGATGAAGAGCGTCGCCCGCGTGGTCCGCGTCGCGACGCCCCGCGCCCTGGTGCGGATCGCGCAGCGCCTCCGCGCGGCGTACGTCGGCCCCTGGCTGGCAATGTTGCCCCTGCTGATGGCAGTGACAAACCGGCAGAGGCCATTGGCGCTGATGCAAACAAACCCGCCGTCAAGCGCGTCCGCAAGGTAGTCGCGCCGGGTGCTGCAGGCAGCGTTGGCGCTGCGGCAGCAGACGGCAAAGGAGAATAATCATGTTGCAACCCGCTCGTCGCAAATACCGCAAAGAGCAAAAAGGCCGAAACACCGGCATTGCGACCCGAGGCAGCTCGGTCGCATTTGGTGATTTTGGTCTGAAATGCACAGACCGTGGTCGCTTGACTGCTCGGCAAATTGAAGCCGCTCGTCGTGCCATTTCACGCCACGTTAAACGGGGTGGTCGTATCTGGATCCGCGTGTTCCCTGACAAGCCAATTTCGCAAAAGCCTGCTGAGGTTCGCATGGGTAACGGCAAGGGCAATCCCGAGTATTACGTGGCGGAAATACAGCCAGGCAAGATCGTGTTTGAAATTGTCGGTGTGCCGGAAGAATTGGCTCGTGAGGCGTTTCGCCTTGCCGCTGCCAAGCTACCCCTCAGGACCACTTTTGTGGCCCGAATGATTGGCCAGTGATCACTATGAATACTTCTGAACTCCGCCAAAAAGATGTGGCTGGTCTGCAAAGCGAGGTAAAGGCCTTGCAAAAGGCCCATTTCGGACTGCGTATGCAAAAAGCCACGCAGCAACTCAACAACACCGCTACGCTGCGCTCTACGCGCCGCGACATTGCTCGCGCCAAGACGATTCTTGTCGAGAAGCAAAGCGCTGCAAAATCCGCCACATAAGGAGCGATACATGACGGAAGCTAAAAAATCCCTCAAGCGCACCTTGGTTGGCAAGGTGGTCAGTGACAAGCGTGCAAAAACTGTCACGGTGCTCATCGAGCGCCGAGTCAAGCACGAGCTCTATGGCAAGATCGTCGGAAAGTCCAGTAAGTACCACGCCCATGACGAAAAGGGTGAATACAAGATGGGCGACCTGATCGAAATCACCGAGAGCCGGCCGATTTCCAAGACCAAGAACTGGGTTGTGACCCGCTTGGTGGAAAAAGCGGCTGCGGTCTAAGTCCTCTACAGGATAGAGTCTGCAGACTCAGGAAAAACGGCTCACAATGTGAGCCGTTTTCAGTGGTTTTACCTCTCATTCAACTTAACAACAGGAGTCACGCATGATCAAAGTAGGCGATACCCTTCCGGCTGCAACGCTGATGGAATACGTGGAAGTCGAAGGCAATGGCTGCAGCATTGGGCCCAATGCAGTGGATGTGAGCAAAGCGACTGCCGGCAAGACCATCGCTTTGTTCGCATTGCCTGGCGCATTCACCCCAACCTGCTCTGCCAAGCACGTTCCTGGCTATGTCGCGGGCTTTGACGCGTTGACCGCCAGTGGCGTGGATGAGATCTGGTGTGTGAGCGTCAATGATGCGTTTGTGATGGGTGCCTGGGCACGTGACCTGAAATCGGCTGGCAAAGTCCGTATGTTGGGTGATGGCGACGCAGCGTTCACCAAGGCCACCGGGCTGACCTTGGACCTGACAGGGCGCGGCATGGGCTTGCGCAGCAACCGTTATTCGATGCT
>RFWA01000237.1 GCA_009922295.1 Betaproteobacteria bacterium | reverse complement strand
AGGGTCAATGCGGGATGAGCAGCTGCGCCAGCACGCCAGGCTCAAAATGCTGCTCAATATAGTCCGCCAGTCCGTCAAACACCGCGTCCAGCGTGGGTACGGGGCGTTCGCCTTGGGGGTCAAACAGGGCCTGCAGCGCGGCCGGGTCTTCAAACAGGCCGTGCAGGTACAAGCCCAGCACGTTGCCGGCCGGGCTTTGCCAGGCCAGCCCGCCGGGCATGGCCGGCTGGGCCACCTCACCCGCCTGGGCCAGGCCGGCGTGCTGCTGGGTTTGGCCGTGGTGAATTTCATAGCCGCGCACGCTCACACCACTCAAACCGGCCCAGGGGCCATGCACCCGCCCAAAAGTGGCCTGGGTGTGGCGCACTGTCTTATCCACCTCAAACACCGTCACCAGCGGCAGCAGGCCCAGCCCCGGCGCATTACCGTCAATGCCGTGGGGATCGATCAGCGCTTCGCCCAGCATTTGCAGGCCGCCGCAAATGCCCAACACCGCCCCGCCCTGCCCGGCAAACGCCGAGACCGCCGCGTCCAGCCCCTGCGCGCGCAACCAGGCCAGGTCGCCGCTGGTGTGTTTTGAGCCGGGCAGGATGAGCCAGTCAAGGCCCGGGTTCAAGCCCGCCAACTCAACCGGGCTGCGCACCCACTGAAGGCGAACACCGGGGATGTTTTTGAGGGGCTGGAATTCGTCGAGATTGCTGATGCGTGGGTAGGCAATCACCGCGATGGTCTGCCGCACTGCGCCGGTGGCGACACTGCGGTCGTCAAATATGCCGTCTTCTTCGGGTAGGCCGTGCTGCCACCACATGGGCAGCGTGGCCACCGTGGGGATGCCGGTCAGGTCCTGCAGCATCTGCGGCGCGGGCGCCAGCAGACTGGCGTCGCCCCGAAACTTGTTCAGCACAAAGCCGCGGATCAAGGCGCGGTCAGTCTCAGGCAACAGCGCCCAGGTGCCGTACAGGTGGGCAAAGGCGCCGCCGCGGTCGATGTCGGTCACCAGCAAGCAGGCCGCACCCGCGTGCTGCGCCACCCGCATGTTGACGATGTCGCTGGCTGAGAGGTTGATCTCGGCCGGTGAACCTGCGCCTTCGATCACCACCACGTCGTTGTCGGCCATCAGCGCATCCAGCGCATCCGTGATGTGGGGCCAGACCCTGTTGCTGCGCTCGCGCCAGGGCATGGCGGTCAGCGCCGCATCCACCTGGCCCAGCAGCACCACCTGGCTGTGGGTGTCGCGCTCGGGCTTGAGCAGCAGCGGGTTCATGCGCACATCGGGCACGGCGCGGGCAGCTAGTGCCTGGAAGTACTGAGCGCTGCCAATCTCGCCACCGGCCACCACACGGGCGTTGTTGCTCATGTTCTGTGCCTTGAACGGCGCCACCTTGAGGCCCTGGCGCGCGTAATGCCGGCACAGCGCCGTGGTGAGCCAACTCTTGCCGGCGCCGCTGGTGGTGCCCAGCACCATGACGCAGCGGGCGGTCATGCCACACCCCGGTATGCTACATAAATAATAGCTGTAACTGCTACTGCCATAAGGGCTAGCAGTGTTTTTTCTGCATAAGTCACGGCATGCTCCGTGTCCACCGCTTTCGCCTCCCGCCCGTCCGGGTTGAGCCCATAGACCAGCGGCTTGCGCAGCGTCACGCCCAGCACCAGCGCCATCGCCGCCATCGGCCAGCCACTGTTGGGTGAGGGGGTTTTGCCGGCTTCCTTGCGCAGGGCGCCCGCCAACCGCAGGCCACGCCAGCCAGCCATCAGTAACAGCAGCCCCGCCGTCAGGCGCGCCGGCAGCCAGCTCAGGACGTCGTCGATGCGCGCCGCCCATTTGCCGGCCCACTCCCAGCGCTGGCTCCGGTAAACGCCACGGTAGCCCCACATCGCATCGGCGGTGTTGGCAAAGCGGTACAGGGCCGCGCCGGGCAGCCCCAGCAGCACAAACCAGAACAGCGGCGCCACCACCGAGTCGTTCAGGTTCTCAGCCAGCGATTCAATGGCGCTCTCACGCACGCCGGCCTCGCTCAGGGCGCTGACATCCCGGCTGACCAGCCAGCTCAGGCGCTCGCGGCCCGCCGGCAGCGACTGTTGCAGGGCCTGCTCCACCGCCTGCACCTCGGTGCGCAACATGCGCCAAGCCAGCAGAGGCTTCAGGGCCAGGCCCAGCAGCATGGCGGCCAGCACCAAAGGCATCGTCATGGCCACTTGATCAATCGCCAGCGCTGCTGCAATAACCATAGCAGCTCCACCAAGCCAGGCAAGGCCTCCCAGCCAAAATGATCGGTAATCCGCGCCGTCCGGCCGCGCTTGGCGCTGCAGCTGCCGACCGGCCCAACCCAGGTAATGACCCATCCACACCACCGGGTGCCAGCGCACCGGCGGCTCGCCCAGCCAGCGGTCGATCAGCAGGGCCAGCAACAGGGCAGACAGGCTCGCCAGCAGCACGTCAGTCCTCGATCCCGCGCTGCGCCGGTACACCGGCTTCAAAAGCGTGCTTGATCTTGGTCATCTCAGTCACGGTGTCGGCCAGCGCCATGATCTCGGGCGGGCAGCGGCGCCCGGTCAGCACCACGTGCACGTGGGCCGGCCGCTGGCGCAGGGTCTGCAGCACATCGTCCAAGGGCATCCAGCCGTAGATCAGCGGGTAGGTGACCTCGTCCAGCACCACCAGAAAATGCTCGCCTGACAATATAGCCGCGCTGGCTTTCTGCCAGCCCTCGCGCGCCAACTGGGCCGAATGCTCCAGGTCCTGGCTCTTCCAGCTGAAGCCGTCACCCAAGCCTTCAATCGGGATGCCCAGCTGCTCAAACATGCGGTGCTCGCCAAAGCGGGCCGTTGGGACCTTCATAAACTGAAAGATCTTGACCGCCTTGCCCCGTCCATGCGCCCGCAAGGCCAGGCCAAAGGCCGCCGTGCTTTTGCCCTTGCCGTCGCCGGTGTTGACGATCACCAGCCCGCGCCGCTCGCCCTCGGATTTGTCATAGGGTTTTTCGGTGGGTGGGGTTTCTAGCTGCATGGGTACTCCGGTTCAAAGGGGTTGATGTTCAGGGAATGGCCGGATTCAGCGCGAATTCGCGCCAGCCCGATACCTGGCAACCCTGGCGTTCGTAGCGGCCGTCGCCGCCAAAAATGATGCGGGGCGGCAAGGTCGCCGTGTCGGCCAAGGCGGCCCACTTGTGCAAGGCCTGCGGCCAGTCTGATGCAAACGTAGCGCCTGATTTGACCTCGATGCCCTGCAGCCCCTGGGGCGTCTCCAGCAGCACATCCATTTCTTGCCCAACGCTGTCGCGCCAAAAAAAGAGCGCGGCATCCTGCCCGGCATTGAACCGGTTTTTGACAAGTTCAGACACCACCCAGGTCTCAAACAGCGCGCCCCGGGCCGGGTGTGTCTGCAGGGTGGTGATGTCGCGGATGCCAAGTAACCACGCCATCAGGCCGACGTCCAGGCAATAGAGCTTGGGCGTTTTCACCAGACGCTTGCCAAAGTTGCGGTGGTGGGGCGGCAGGCGGAACATCAGGTAGCTGGTTTCCAACACCGACAACCACTTGCCCGCCGTCACCGCCGAAATACCGCAATCGGCACCGAGTGCCGCCAAGTTGAGCATTTGGCCGGAGCGAGCGGCACACATCCGTACAAAGCGGTGAAACTGGCTCAAATCCTGAACCGCCAGAATCTGGCGCACATCGCGTTCGACGTAGGTCGCCACGTAGTTGGCGAACCAGTCGTGCGGCGACAAGGCACGGTCGTACAAGGCGGGGTAACCCCCTTTGAGCAAAGCGGCGTCCAAGGTGTCGGGAAGACCGCCGGGCCCCAGTTCGGCGCCGGACAGGGGCAGCAGTTCAAGCCGCCCCACCCGGCCTGCCAGGCTTTGCGTGATGCCCGCGAGCAGGTCAAACTGAGCAGATCCGGTCAACACAAAGTCACCCATGCGCCGGCGCTCATCCACCTCCAGCTGAACCCAGGACAACAGCGCCGGGCAGCGCTGCACCTCATCAAGCACAGCGCCCTCGGTGAAGCGTGCCAAAAAACGCTTGGGATCAGTATCGGCAAACTCGCGCTCTTCCGGGTTTTCCAGAGACACATAGGGCTTGTCTGAAAACAAAGCACGGGCCAATGTGGTCTTGCCAGACTGACGTGGCCCGGTAATCGCCAGCACCGGAAAACCGGTGGCCAGTCGCTGCAAGGTCGCGGAAGCGTGACGAGGAATCATTTTACAAATCGAAGTTAGTAGTTTCGATTTGTAATTATGCCGTGTTCTTCATGAACATCAGGCCGCCACCGGCAAAGCCACCCACTGCCCCTGCAGGGCGTGAATGACGATGCGGTGGTCAAACACCTGCTCCAGGGCGCGGTGGCTGGCGGGGTCGGCGCATGGGCCATGGTGGGCCAGCCGGCCGTCGTCCAGCACCAGCAGGTCGTCAGCGTGCAGGGCCATGGAAATTTCATGCAACACGCTGACCACGGTCTGGCCTTGGGCCACCAGGCTGCGCACCAGCGCCAGCCAGTCGGCCTGATGCGGCGGGTCCAGGTTGGCCAGCGGCTCGTCCATCAGCAGCACCGGCGCCTGCACCGCCAGCGCCCGCGCC
>RFWA01000236.1 GCA_009922295.1 Betaproteobacteria bacterium | reverse complement strand
GGGCGCGAGCGTGGGCCGGAGAACGGACACCCGGACCGCCTGCCTGTCCAATGCTTTTCTGAACACGCGAATGGTCAACCTCCCCGGGCAATGGATCGTGACGACCTCGCACTGCGAGGCGGCATGTTTCGGGGATTGCTGGCACGGCAGCTACGCAGGTAGGCGCCCGCCGACTCACTCAGCCTTGATGTTCGCCACTTTCACCAGTTTGCCAAAACGCTCAAATTCGCTTCGGTTGAAATCTGAGAACTGCTGGATCGTCTGGTCTTCAGAGTTGCCGCCAAGGGACTTCAACCGCTCCTGGACATCGGCAAGTTGCAGGGTACGCTTCAATTCTGTGTGGAGCTTGTCAACGATGGCTTTAGGCGTACCCGCCGTGGTGTACAGACCGTACCAGGTGCTTATTTCAACATCCGGCATGCCCAGTTCCCGCACGGTCGGCACCTCAGGCAATTCTGGCGAGCGCTTGGCGGTGGTAATGGCCAAGGCACGTAATTTGCCGGCCTTGACCTGACCCATGGCCGACGACGTGGTGTCCAGCATGATCTGAACTTGTCCGCCAATGAGGTCCGTGTGCGCTGCGCTGCTGCCTTTGTAGGGTATGTGGACGGCTTTGGTGCCAGCCGTCATGTTGAGTGCCTCGCCAGCGATGTGCTGTGTGCTGCCGATGCCTGCCGAAGCGTAGCTGTAAGCGGAAGGGTTGCTTTTCATGGCGGCCACCAGCTCTTTGCTGTCCCGGGCCTTCTCAGTCGGGCCAACCAACAGCAAGTGGGGGACCACCACCACCATGCCAATTGGTTGCAGATCTTTGAGCGGGTCGTAGGCAAGTTTGAGCAAGTGCGGCGCGATCGCCTGTCCCGTATTGGTCGCCACCAGCAGGGTGTAGCCGTCCTTCGGCGCCTTGGCGGCCGCATCAGCAGCCAGCGTATTGGCTGCGCCCGGCTTGTTCTCGACGACGAAAGATTGCTTCATCGACTGGCCAAACTTGTCAGCCAGCATGCGGGCGAGAATATCTGTGCCCCCGCCGGCCGTTGCCCCTACCAAGATCTTCACGGGCTTGGCTGATGGGTAATCTTGCGCCGAAGCAGTGGCGCCCACCAGCAATATAGCCAAGCTCGATGCAATGAATATCTTCCGTTTCATGGTGTTGTCTCCTGATGTAAATGGCCGGGGTTATGGGTAGGCCTGCGCCATGCGGCATGCCAGTTGAAAAGCCTGCTTGATGGCGCCCGCGTTGGCTTTGCCTTGGCCTGCAATGTCAAACGCGGTGCCATGGGCAGGGGTGAGGATTGGGATTGGCAAGCCACCCTGCACGGTCACGCCGCGCCAGAACCCCATCAGCTTCATGGCGATTTGACCTTGGTCGTGGTACATGGTGACGATTCCGTCAAACTGGCGTTGCTCCCCCTGGACCTTCAAGAACAAGGTGTCAGCAGCGAAGGGCCCCTCGACCGTTATGCCGTTGGCGACCGCGCTGACCACAGCCGGGCCAATGGTGTCAAGTTCTTCCCGGCCGAAGGATCCGTTGTCGCCGTTGTGGGGGTTGAGGCCGCACACGGCAAGCCGTGGATTGGCTACGCCACTGCGTCGAATGGCGTGGTGAAGCAACTCAATGGCTTGCGTCACACCCGCACGCGTGATTTGACCCGCCACATCCTTGAGCGCAATATGAGAAGTCACACGCGAGGTCCAGAGTCCATCGAGCACGTTGAATTCGCATGTCGGCCCCGCATGATTCAATTGGCTCGTCAACCAGTGCATTTCATCTGAAGTTGGCATCCCGGCCAAATGCAGGGCGTGCTTGTTCAGTGGCGCAAAGACGATCGCATCGACCACTGCCGTCTTGGCCGCTTCCAACGCTGTTTCCAGAGTTTTCAGAGCGTAGGCGCCAGCTTCAGGGCTGCAGACGCCAAAATGATACGCTAGGCTTCGATCGGGGGGATGCGGCAGCAGCAGTGGCTGCTGACCAAAAAAAACCGAACTCAATGAGTCGACCAACTGCAGCTCGATGCGTTGCCCGGCTACGGCCATCCCTTTGGCCAGTTCATGCGGATCAGCAATGACAAGTACGTCGGCTAGCTGCAGGGTCTCAGGGTCTGCCAGCAAGCGCGCCACCAGTTCCGACCCAATGCCCGACGGGTCGCCTATGACCAGCGCGATGCGGGGCCTTCGATTAGCCGTCATACCCAGGCCGCACCGTCGGGGTAGGCATACCGGCTGCGGCTGGCTATCAGCATTTCGATGCTGTAGCCCGGTCGCTGGGGCGGCATGTATCGGCCATTGCGAATTTTGACAGGCTCAACAAAATGCTCATGCAGGTGATCGACATACTCCAGCACACGGTTTTCCAGTGAGGCTGAGACGGCGATATAGTCAAACAACGACACGTTTTGAACGTATTCACATAGCCCGACGCCACCCGCGTGCGGGCACACCGGAACCCCAAACTTGGCCGCCATCAGCACCACGATGAGCACCTCGTTGAGCCCGCCTAAACGCGCAGCGTCGAGCTGGCAAAAATCGATCGCCCCAGCCTGCAGCAACTGCTTGAACATGACGCGGTTGTGGCAATGCTCACCGGTAGCCACGCCGATCGGCGCGATGCGCTGGCGAATGGTGGCATGGCCAAGGATGTCGTCCGGGCTGGTGGGCTCCTCAATCCACCAAGGGTTAAATGCGGCCAGTTGCCGCATCTGGCCAACGGCCTCATCCACGTCCCAGACCTGGTTGGCATCCATCATCAGCTTGCGGTCCCAGCCGATCTCTTCACGCAGTATGGCGGCCCGGCGCCTGTCATCGGCCAGGTTGCCGCCGACCTTTTGTTTGAAGTGGGTCCAACCTTCGGCGACGGCTTCTTTGGCCAGTCGTCTTATTTTTTCCTCGGTATAGCCCAGCCAACCCGCCGACGTCGTGTACCCGGGGTAGCCTTGCTCCAGCATTTCCTGCTCACGGCTCGCCTTGCCTGAGATATTCTTGCGCAGCATGGCCAATGCCTCCTCTGGCGTCAACGCATCTGTGACGAAACGGAAATCAAGGCATGCCACGAGTTGTTCAGGCGACATGTCTGTCAACATTTTCCAGACCGGCTTGCCGACCGACTTGGCCCACAGGTCCCACACGGCATTGACAATAGCGGCCGTCGCCAGATGCATCACGCCCTTGTCAGGGCCCAACCAACGCAACTGGCTGTCGGCGGTGGTGATCTGGCGCCAAAACCCGCCCATGTCTAAGGTGATGGCATCGAGCGTCCGGCCCACCACATGAGGCGCCAACACGCGAATCGCGGCGACACATATCTCATTACCACGGCCGATGGTGAACGTCAGACCATGGCCCTCCAGACCCTGGTTGCTGTCCGTGTGCAAAACCACATAGGCTGCCGAGTAGTCGGGCGCGGCGTTCATGGCATCAGAACCGTCCAGACTGCGAGATGTTGGGAAACGAATGTCCTGAACGGAAATGGAGGTGATTTTCATAACGACGAGGGGGCTCTTTAGATCAAGGTTCGGTCGTATCGTAGACCGTTGATCGATACTCGTCTAATCGTTATATTTGATTCATTGATCTATTTTTTCATATCAACTCAGCATGATCAAACCACCCACACGTCCTGAGGACAAATTCCAGAAGCTGCGCTTGAAAAGCCAACAAATCATGCTGCTAGCGGCATTGCACGAGCATCGCAACTTACGGCGGGCTGCCATGGCCATCCACACCACACAGCCAGCCGCGACGGCGGCACTTCAGCAACTCGAGGAGCGTCTGGGCGTCCAACTGTTCGAACGCCACCCCCGCGGCATGCGGCCCACGACCTACGGCGAGGCCATGATTCGCTACGCTCAAGGGGCCATGCATGACTTTGACCACGCGATGAATGAAATCGAGGCGCTGGCCGCCGGGGCCAGTGGCCTGCTGCGTATTGGCAGCGTCATGGGCGCCGTACCCAAAATTCTGACCGAGGCAATCAACCGCTTTCACGAGTCCAACCCGCGTGTGCGCTTGTCCTTGCTGGTAGAGACCAGTGACCTGCTGTTGCCCGCCTTGGTCAGGGGAGAACTCGACATCGTTCTAGGGCGTCTACCCGACGGCTTTTACGACAATAACTTGACGATGCAGCCCCTCGAAGCTGAGCCCATGTGCGTGATTGGTCGGCTCGGACATCCGGTTGCGATCAAGGCAAACCTGAGCCTGACCGACTTGTTGCACTGTCGTTGGGTGCTCCACCCAGACGGAAGTCCGATGCGTCGCCGCATTGAACAGGCCTTTCAGGCAGCGGGAATTGTGGCGATCCCGGACATTTTGGAAACAGCGTCTATCCTCGCCACCACCGCCCTGCTCTGCAACAGCGATGCTCTGTCGGTGGTACCGGCTAACGTGGCAGAGCACTACGCCAGTTACGGCATGGTGACGGTCATCCCGGTCAATCTGCCAATAGCCATGGCAAAGCTGGGTCTCATCACCAGGAATGACCGGAACACATCGCCGGCACAATTGGCCTTTGTGGACGTGCTAATGGCCAGCCTGGGCTGAAACCTAGAACTGCTGGCGGTTGAAGACCTTGCACTGGTGCACGACGACCTCGCACTGGCGGGCGGCGTGGTTCGCGTTCTCC
>RFWA01000235.1 GCA_009922295.1 Betaproteobacteria bacterium | reverse complement strand
CCGCTGGTGATCTACCATGGCCGCAATTGCCCGGACGGCTTTGCCGCTGCATTGGCGGCCTGGCGCTTTTACCAGGGTCAGGCGGAATTTCTAGGTTTGGACCATGGCCAGATCACATCCGTTGATGCGTTGCCGGCGCTGGCTGGCCGGGCCGTCTACATGCTTGATTTTTCATTTGGCCCCGAGCTGCTGCAGGCGGTGGAGGCCCGTGCAGCCCAGTTGGTGCTGCTGGACCATCACAAAAGCGCCGCCGACACCTTGCACGGCTTCAAGTGCCGGTGTGGCGTGGTGCACTTCGACATGAAAAAATCCGGCGCCCGGCTCGCCTGGGATTTTTTCTTGCCCGAGGTCGCACTGCCGGATCTGGTGCGCCATGTGGAAGACCGCGACATCTGGACCTGGCAGTACCCCGACAGTGCCGCTTTCTTGGCGGCGCTGGACATGGAGGCCTTTGACTTTGCCCGCTGGAGCGCCATTGCGGATTTCGGCTCTGACGAACTGGTGTCTTACGTGGCGCGCGGCCGCGCCATGGACGAGAAATTCAGCAAGCTCGCGGTCGACCTGGCAGAGTCCGCCCAGCCCGTCAAAGTGAATGGTGTGGCCGGGCTGATGGTTAACGTGCCGGGCGTGTTCCACAGCCAGATTGGCGAGCTGTTGTCCCGCCAAAGCGGCACCTTTGCGTTGATGTGGACCGTGGACAAGACCGGTGCGGTCAAGATCGGCTTGCGTTCGCAGCGTGGGTTTGACTGCATTCCGCTGGCCGCCAGCTTTGGCGGTGGTGGCCATGCCCAGGCCTGCGGCATGCGGCTGCCTCTGGCACGCCTGCCGGAGTTGCTCAGTGGCCAGCTTGAGGCCGCTTGAGTGCGCTTTGTGGCGCCGTGACAAAATCAAACGATCAGGAGCCCTTCTTATGTCGAAAAAAATGTTTACGTCTGAGCCAAGACGCCGTTCAATGTCCTGCCTGGTGGGGACCTTGCTGACCCTGACCTTGGGCGCCGCTAGTGCACAAGACTGGCCCAATCGCGCGGTTCGTCTGGTCGTACCTTACCCCGCAGGTGGCGCGGTTGACATCGTGGCCCGTGCTTTGGCCGAGAAACTGTCGACTGCCTTGGCGCAAACCGTTATCGTGGACAACAAGGCCGGTGCCGGTGGCTTGATCGGCGCCGACGCGGTGGCCAAGTCGGCGCCGGACGGCTACACCCTGGTGATGGGTACCGTCAGCAGCCACGCCATAGCCCCTGCCGTGTACCGCAAGATGCCGTACGACGCTGAAGTTGACTTTTCGGCAGTCTCGCTGGTGGCCTTGACCCCTTACATCATCACGGTCAACGCCGCTGTGCCGGCCAAGACCCTGCGTGAATTGATGAGCTACGCCAAGGCCAACCCAGACAAATTGAACTTTGGTTCATCCGGCACGGGTACCACGCCCCACCTGGCGGGGGAGCTGTTCAACACGATGGCCGGTACCAAAATCAACCATGTGCCCTACAAAGGTAGCGCGCCCATGTTGGTGGACTTGCTGGGTGGCCAAGTGCAAGTGGCGTTTGACAACACGGTGATTCCCAACATCAAGGCTGGAAAGCTGCGCGGACTGGCGGTTACCGGCCCAGCGCGCCTGGCAGCGGTGGCCGATATTCCGACGGCCGCAGAGGCTGGCCTGCCGGGCTACGAGGCGGTTGGTTGGATGGGCCTTTACGGCCCCAAGGGCCTGCCACTGTCGGTGCGCAACCGGCTGGCGGCTGAGACCGCCAAAGCGGCCGCTACGCCGGACTTCATCGCCAAGATGGAAGGCTTGGGCTTTCAGGCTCGCACCGGCTCTCCGGCCGAGTTTGACGCTTACCTCAAGACCGAAACCAGCAAATGGGCTAAGGTGGTCAAAGACGCCGGTGTGCCTCAGGAGTAAGAGAGCTGATCCGCCAGGTCCAGAAAGTCCCGCGCGTGCAGGGTATTGGCCGGGTCAGGTGAAACGTCCTTGATGTGCGCCAGCCCGAACTCTGCTGGGCGCTCAATGTGGGCCGTTTGCAGGCCGCAGGCGCGGGCGGCGGCCAGGTCATCCTGGTGTGCCGCCACCAGCATCACCTGGTTCGGGTTCAGGTCAAACACCCGGGCAACACCCAGGTAGGTGGCTGGGTCGGGCTTGTAGGCACGAAACACCTCTGCCGACAAAATGCAGTCCCAGGGCAGGCCTGCGCGCTTGGCCATGTTGGTGAGCAAACCCAGGTTACCGTTGGACAGGGTGCACAGGGTGTGGCGTGTTTTGAGCCGCTGCAGGCCCGCCACCACGTCCGGCCAAGGGTCCAGTCGGTGCCAGACCCGGTTCAAGTGCCTGCGCTCTGCCTCGGCCATGTCGCCTAAGCCAAAGCGGGGCAACAGCTCGTCCAGGATCAAGCGGTGCAGGTCGTCGATCAGGGTCCACCCCAGCTCACCTGACATCACCCGGCGCATGGCCGGCTGGTAGCCGGCGCGCCAGGCCAGCGCGAAGGCATCGCCGTCGACCCCGGGGTACAGCGCATTGACCTCGCGCGCCACGCTGCCGTGCCAGTCGACCACAGTCCCAAAGACATCAAACGCCAGGACTTGGGGCGGCATGGTGAGGTCATAGGTCATGGAGGCCTTTCTGTGGTCGTGGTCGCCAGCAACCACTGGCGCAGCGCGGAACCGGTCCACCGCTGTCCGGCGCGGTGGGCCATGACCAGTTCTATGATGGCGGCATTGCGCGGTGCTGTTACCCCATGGCGCGCTGCCAGCCGCACCACGGCGCCACACATGTCGTCGATCTCGGTGCCCCGGCCTTGTTGCAGGTCGTCCCACATCGACGAGCGGGCACTGGCGTCCATCCGCAGCATACGTGCCGAAACCCGCGTAAAGAGCCAGTTGGGCAGGCGCAACACATGCGGCAGGGCGCGGGGCGGAGCGCTGGCCACCTGCGCCGGGACAATGGCTGCCGCCTTCAGTGCGGCCAAGGCCTCTTCTTGCAAGGCGGCCAGCACGCGGCGGTAGTCCCGCTGCATCAGCTGCTCGCGCAGCGGCAGGCCGGACAGGGCATTGATCGGATTGTTCAGGTTCAGCAACAGCTTGCCCCACTGAACGGCAAGCATGTCATCGCTCAGCGCGGTTGGTAGACCCGCCGCTGCCAGCAGAGGCAACATGGCCTCGGTCATGGGGTGACGCGTCAGCCGCAGCGTGCCGGTGGTGGCCCGGTGCACCTGGCTTTGTCCCCGCATCACCACGTTGTAGGGCACCATGCCAGCCAGCGCCACCAGGTGCGGAGCCACAGCGTTGATGCGAGCGACATTCTCCACCCCGTTTTGCAGCGAGAGCACCACCGTGCCGGCCGGGCAGCAAGCGGCCAGCTCCTGCGCTGCCGAGTCAGTGGCGCCACCCTTGACGCACAGCAGCACGATGGTGGGCTCAGTGTTTGGCGCTGCAGGCCAGCCTGCAGCCAGGCTGTTGGCCAGCCTGAACTGCGCTGGCGCGACATGGGCGCGGTAACCGTCGAGGTCGGACACAGTCAGGCCCTGCGTGGCCGTGGCCTCGGTCAGGCGCGGTCGCCCGACCAACGTCACCGCCTGCCCGGCCGCTGCCAGCCGGCCACCCACGTAGCAACCGATCACCCCGGCGCCGAGCACAACAAAACGCATTGCTTTAACCCGCGCTCAAGCCTCAGCCAAAGGAGCGGCTTTGGGCCAGATGCCCCAGCCGAGCGGTGATGGTAAAAAACTCGGCCACGGTGTCGTCGATGATTTGTTGCGCGCTCTTGATCTCGTCAATCAAGCCAGCGGTCTGCCCCGCTAAAGCGGGCGCTGCCTCCATGTCGCCGCCAAAGTAGAGCTGCAGGATGCCGGACAGGGCGTCCGGCGCCATCAGGCCAGCCTCGTAAATGGCCTGCGTGCGCGCCGATTTGAGCGAGCGGATGCAGGGGGTTGATTTTTTGTTCAGTACCAAGGTGCCCGTGACAAAGCGGGTGCCCATCTGGATCGCCTCGGCGCCCAGCGCAAAGGCCGCCGCCATACCACGGCCGTCGCAAATACCGCCAGCAGCCACCAGCGGCACATCGGTGCGGGCCCGGATGGCCTGCAGCAGCACCAAAGTCGACACCTCCTCGGGGTTCTTGAAGCCGCCGCCTTCGGCGCCTTCCACCACCAGGCCGTCAATACCGGCGTCTACACACTTCATGGCGGCATCCACCGTGGGCACGGCGTGGTAGACCACGATGCCCACGTCTTTGAGTGGCGCGATGAACTTGGCCGGGCTGCCCGCCGAGGTGGTGACGAACTTGACGCCTGAGCCGCACACAAAGCGCAGCATGGCGTCATCTTTGAGAAAGCGTATGGGCAGGTTCACGCCAAAGGGCAGGCCCAGGGCGCTCATGGCCGTGATCTCGGCCTGGCAGTTCTGCGTCTCGCCGGATGAGGTTTCGATGATGCCCAAACCGCCCGCGCGGGACACGGCGGAGGCCAGCTGGGTGCGCGCAATCCAGCCCATGGGGGCCTGGATGATGGGGTATTTGACGCCGGTATGGGCGAGAACGCGGTTCATGTTGGCCTTAATGCAGTGTGACCTGTGTGACGGCGGCAGGCCCGCCTTGAGGCAGTGACATCCAGTCGGGCCAGAGGTCTTGTGGCCA
>RFWA01000234.1 GCA_009922295.1 Betaproteobacteria bacterium | reverse complement strand
CGCAAGCCGTAATGTGCACCGACAACAATGCGTTTGGAGCCGTAGTTAACTGCCATGGTCATGCTCCTTAATAGATACCGAACAATTTAAGTGCCAACAACAGCGTGAGGCCCGAGCCCAAGGCTAGGGTCAGCATTGCCGACGACTTGCCGAATTCTTTGCTGACGGCGTGTCGCGCATCCATCCATAGGTGCCTCAAGCCGGCAATCAGATGGTGAAGGTAGGCCCAGATCAGGGCCAGCGCCAGCAATTTCCAAATCACGCCAGGCAGGCCCAGAAGGCCGACATTGAATGCGGACTTGAACTTCAAAAAGGAAATTTCCGACGATACCGAGGTATCGAACATCCAGATCACAAAGGGCAACAACATGAACATGATGGCGCCACTGATGCGGTGCAAGATCGACACCCAGCCTGCAGGCGGCAGTCGGTAGCTGGGAAGGTCCTTGAACGCGTTGATGTTGCGGAATTCGGGCCGCTTTACTGGCGCCTGGGGGTCAATCTCGGTCATGTCTAGACTTTCCTGGGGGTAAAAACACTGTCTTTATGGTTATCGCTGACGAGTAAATTCTATTGCACTGCAACAAACTCACTTCAAGTTTTCAATTTGTCCTTCAGGTGTGAAGTCTTAGGTTCAACTCAATTCAACTCGTTCCGATAGTAATGAGTATCAGTGACGTAAAGGCCACGCCTGAGTTCCATGGGAATGTCATGGTACGTGAATGCGATTCGTTCGACACTTAGCAAAGGTGTCAACGGTTCCACCTTTAAGAGCTGGCTGTGCACGTGATCCGCGCTGATGGCGCGGATTTTTTCCTCGGCGCGCACCATCCGCACACCGAATTCAGTCTCAAAGAAAGCGTACATCGGCCCCTCGTAGCCACGTAGGCGGTCAGCGGTCAGACCTTTAAATGGCGCGCCCGGGAGCCAGAGGTCCTCAAGAATCGTCGGCTGGTCGGCAAAGGACAGGACGCGCTTAACTTGGAGTACGGCATCTCCCGGACGCAAGGCCAGCGCGCGTGCGACATCCGAGGGTGCGCGAAGGCGTTTGCAATCAACAATGTGGCGTTGTGCTGGGCCTTTTAGGTTGAGGTCGCCACTGTCGGGCATTAATTTGAGGAATCGGTATTGGACCTGGCGCTCGGCATGCGTGGCGACAAAGGTTCCCTTGCCCTGTCGTCGCACCACCAGGTTGTCAGCGGCAAGTTCGTCAATGGCTTTACGAACTGTCCCCTGGCTGACTTTGAAGCGCCCGGCCAAATCCATTTCACTGGGGATAGCCTCGCCGGGCTTCCATTCGCCGATACGCAGGCTGTTGAGGATCAGCCCCTTGATTTGTTGGTACAGCGGGCTGAATGCAGGCGTCGCCGAATTCGCGACGTTATTGGCGCTCCCATCAGCGACGGGACTTTCGTGAGAGGGCAAGGAGGTTGAGACCATGGCGAAGGGGTGGCAGCTTGGTTGACCCAAGCACCCTGTATCATATCTTATATAAGACATAAGACAAGTTGACGGCTAAGGGTTTTCCAGCGTACACTGCGCGCCGAATCTACGCTGCTCGGCATGATCAGTCGACGTTGCCCGCCTTGTTTTCTAAACTTTTGGAGTTTTCACTATGAGCAAAAAGCCCGTCCGAGTCGCTGTGACCGGTGCCGCAGGTCAAATCGGCTATGCCGTCCTTTTTCGCATTGCTTCTGGCGAAATGCTAGGCAAGGACCAGCCTGTGATCCTGCAATTGTTGGAAGTGCCTATGGAAAAACCGCAGCAGGCTTTGCAGGGTGTGATGATGGAGTTGCAGGATTGCGCTTTTCCCATGCTGGCCGGGATGGAAGCCCATGGCGATCCGATGACCGCGTTCAAGGATGCCGATTACGCGCTGCTGATCGGCTCGCGCCCCCGCGGCCCAGGCATGGAGCGCGCTGAACTGCTGGCCGTGAATGCTGAAATTTTCACTGCCCAGGGCAAGGCGTTGAACGCCGTCGCGAGCCGTAATGTTAAGGTGCTGGTGGTGGGTAATCCTGCCAACACCAATGCCTACATCGCCATGAAAAGTGCGCCAGACCTGCCGCGCAAGAACTTCACCGCCATGCTGCGGTTGGATCACAACCGTGCGCTGAGCCAGTTGGCTGCCAAAACCGGTAAGCCCGTATCAGCGATTGAAAAATTAGCCGTTTGGGGTAACCATTCCCCGACCATGTACGCTGATTACCGATTTGCCACCATTGACGGTGTCAGCGTCAAAGACATCATCAATGACCATGACTGGAACGCCAACACGTTCTTGCCCACAGTGGGTAAGCGGGGTGCTGCCATCATTGCTGCGCGTGGTGTGTCGTCTGCTGCGTCGGCCGCCAACGCCGCCATTGATCATATGCGTGATTGGGCCCTCGGAACCCATGGAAAATGGGTCACCATGGGTATCGCTTCGGACGGTCAATATGGCATTCCAAAGGACACCATGTTCGGTTTTGCAGTCACCTGTGAGGGGGGTGAGTACCGGCCCGTTGAAGGCCTGCCGGTTGATGCGTTCAGTCAGGAATGTATCAATAAGACCCTCAAGGAACTGCAGGACGAGCAGGCAGGCGTCGCTCATCTGCTCTAAAGTTTCGTGACCCACCTCGTGATACTGGGCACGGGACGACCGATCAGCCATGCAAATACCCCGTGAAGTGCTCTTGGGCGCACAGAGTGCGGCCAGTTCAATTCCGGTGTGCGATCACTACTGTGGCGTTGAGCTCCGGATGCGCAAAAGTCTGGCGCTGCAAGCGGCGATGTCCGAAGAATTTGGTGCCTGCCCCTTCGATGTGACGCTTGACTGCGAGGATGGTGCGCCAATTGGTGGGGAAAATGACCATGCCCAGATGGTGGCGGACTTGGCTCGAGATCACTTGGCGAAGGCAGCGGCAGATCCCAGCCGTTGCCGGCCCAGAGTAGCCGTGCGTGTGCACCCAGTGGATCACCCGGCTTTTGAGCAAGACGTGGCGACAATTGTCGGTTCGGCCGCTGAGGCGCTTTGCCATGTCATGATTCCCAAGTTGGAGTCGCTCTCAGCGCTCGATCGGGCGGTGCAATTGATTGACCGTATGGCAAGCAGATCCGCGCGCCAGACACCCCTGCCACTTCACGTTTTGATCGAGTCACCTGCGGCGGTCCATCTGGCCTTTGCGATCGCTGCGCATCATCGTGTCCAGTCGCTGAGTTTTGGTCTTATGGATTTCGTTTCTGCGCACGGCGGGGCCATTCCGGCAACCGCCATGGAGTTGGACCAGGGGCGGGGTGATGATGAGCTGAATCAATTCAATCACCCATTAGTGATGCGTGCGAAGCTGGAAATCTCGGCAGCGTGCCATGCCAATAGCAAGGTGCCCTCGCATTGCGTGGTCACTGAATTCACTGACGCAGCCAAGTTGCGGGCGGCGGCAAGGAGGGCCAACCGCGAGCTCGGATTTACCCGCATGTGGAGCATTCATCCCGCCCAGATCAGACCAATTCTCGAAGCATTTGCCCCAGAACCAGTTGAAATTGATCGAGCGACTCGCATTTTGGTGGCAGCCCAACGGGCGGACTGGGCGCCGATATCGGACCGGGGCGTGTTGCAGGACCGCGCCAGTTTTCGTTATTTCTGGCAGGTGTTGGAGCGTGCCCAACAAACTGGCACTGTGCTGCCCGACGAGGCTCGGGGCTTTTTTGCCCCCCGCTGAGCAAGCGCAAAGGGCATGACACAGGAGCCGTGGTCAAAGCGATTTTTCGCAAGAGCGGACTAATTTTTGTTGATTGAAAAGGAAAACATCATGTTGCAGAACTATCGAGTCCATATGGCCGAGCGCGCGGCTTTGGGCATACCGCCCCTCCCGCTGTCAGCCAAGCAGACCGGCGAACTGATTGATTTGCTGAAAGCCCCGCCAGTTGGTGAAGAGTCGACGCTGCTTGAACTGATCACCCACCGCGTGCCCGCGGGTGTCGATGATGCGGCCAAGGTCAAGGCCAGCTATTTGGCGGCGGTAGCGAATGGCAGTGAGAAGTGCTCGCTGCTTTCAAGGCAAAAGGCCACCGAATTACTGGGCACTATGCTCGGCGGCTACAACATCAGTCCTCTGGTTGATCTGCTCGACGATGCAGCAGTGGCTGAAGTGGCCGCCAGTGGCCTCAAGAAAACCCTGCTGATGTTTGACCAGTTTCATGACGTCAAGGAAAAGGCTGATGCCGGCAACGCCCACGCCAAAGCCGTGCTGCAGGGCTGGGCCGACGCCGAGTGGTTCACGTCACGGCCGGAAGTGCCCCGGTCGATCACTCTGACCGTGTTCAAGGTGGCCGGCGAGATCAACACCGACGACCTCTCACCCGCGCCTGATGCCTTTAGCCGCCCCGACATCCCCTTGCACGCCCTGGCGATGCACAAGAACGCCCGGCCCGGCATCACGCCCGAGGAAGACGGCAAGCGCGGTCCGATCAAGTTCATCAATGACCTCAAGGCGCGCGGCCATCTGGTGGCCTATGTCGGCGACGTGGTCGGGACCGGCTCGTCGCGCAAATCAGCCACCAACTCGGTGCTCTGGTTTACCGGTCAGGACATCCCGTTTGTGCCCAACAAGCGCTTTGGTGGCGTCTGTTTGGGAAGCAAGATTGCCCCAATTTTTTACAACACC
>RFWA01000233.1 GCA_009922295.1 Betaproteobacteria bacterium | reverse complement strand
CCGCGCTGTTCAAACGTGGCCTGCGCAACCAATTCATCCAGGACGTTCACCCGCTCAATGACGCACTGCCCAACATGGTTGGAGAAGCCTTCACCCTGCGCTATATCCCGGCGCGGGAGGACATCAACCCGATCAGCGTGTTCCTCGACCGCAAGCACCCTCAGCGGGTAGCCATTGAGCAATGTCCACCCGGCGGGGTATTGGTCATCGACAGCCGAAAAGACCCACGCGCAGCATCCGCCGGTGGCATTTTGGTCGCGCGGCTGATGGCGCGTGGCGTGGCTGGCGTGGTCACTGACGGCGGTTTTCGCGACTCGCCCGAAATTGCCAAATACAACATGCCGGCCTACCACAACCGGCCCAGTGCGCCGACCAACTTGACTCTGCACCAAGCCATGGACATCAACGTGCCCATCGGTTGTGGTGACGTGGCGGTGTTCCCGGGCGATGTGGTCGTGGGCGACGCCGAAGGCGTGATTGTGATCCCGGCACACCTGGCCGACGAGGTCGCCACCGAGGCGGTTGAGATGACCGCCTTCGAGGACTTCGTGACCGAGAAAGTACATGAAGGCCGGTCCATTCTTGGCCTGTACCCTCCCACCGACGAGCAAAGCAGAACCGACTTTGCGGCCTGGCGCCAGTTGCACCACCGCTAAGTACCGTCGATATCCAAGATTCACGACAAACCCACCATGACTTCACCCGCCTCAGAGAGCGCCCAGGGCTACATCGCCGACGCGCGCAACGACGCCGTGCAAATTTATGTCAACGGCGAGTTCTTCCCCAGGAACGAGGCGAAGGTCTCCGTCTTTGACAGCGGCTTTGTGCTGGGCGACGGCATTTGGGAAGGTTTGCGGTTGGTGCAGGGCCACCTGATCAGCCTGGACGCGCACCTGGACCGGCTGTTCGAAGGGGCGACTTCGATTGCGCTGGACATTGGCATGAGCCGCGAAGAGGTGAGCCGTGCAATTTACGCCACGCTGGAACGCAATGGCATGACCGACGGCGCGCACGTTCGCCTGATGGTGACGCGCGGCACCAAGAAAACGGTAAACCAAGACCCCCGCTTCGTCATTGGCGGCGCCACCATGGTGATCGTGGCCGAGTTCAAGACGCCCAAGCCGGAGACCCGCGCAAAAGGTTTGGCGCTGCTGACATCCGCCTTTCGCACCAGCAACCCTGATGTGTTTGACCTGCGACTGAATTCGCACAGCCGTCTGAATTTGATACAGGCGCTGATTCAGGCGATTAACGCTGGCGCAGATGAAGCCCTGATGCTGGATTCACGCGGCTTTGTGGCCAGCTGTAATTCCACCAACTTCTTCATTGTGCGCCGTGGTGAGCTATGGACGTCAACCGGCTTGTACAGCTTCAAGGGCATCACGCAACAAAAGGTCATTGACGTCTGGCGGGCACAAGGCCGTGTGGCGCGAGAATGCGACTTCACACTGGCGCAGGTCTATTCTGCAGACGAGGCCTTTGTCACTGGCACCCTGGGTGGCGTGACACCAGTGACCAAAATCGACGGGCGCGTCATTGGTGACGGCAAGCCCGGACGCTCAACCGCGGAAGCAAGCGGGTTTTATCTGCAGTCGGTCTTGGCTGCCAGCAGTGCAGCCGACCATTTCTAGGCCATGGCTGCGCTCTAGGTCAAAAGGTCGGCGTATTGATGCTGGCGCCTGAGGCCAGCAACTCCTCAAACATCAGCATCACATGTTTACCCGAGGCCGAGTAGGGGTCGAATTCCGGATGCTTCATCTGAATCATTGGGTCCATCTCAGACAAATCGACGTGCGCCATCGACCAGTTGCCAAAACGGCGCTCGGTAATCTCTTCCAGCATCAGCAGCTCAAGGTCCTTGTGCCGCCGGTCCACCATAATCCGGGCATAGAGCTGGTTAACGGCGGTTCTATCACCCTCCAGCACCTGCAAAAACAGCCCATTGCCCTGACACAGTACACCAGTGATCCCGTGGTCCGGGTTATGGGACTGGGCGGCTGCAAGAATAGAGGCTGTCACCGTGGTGGTTATCGGCCCCACGGCACGACTGACATAAAGCACGCGAATTTGCATCAATGACACCTTGTTATCGCCCGATTGGCGCGCGCCCCTGGATCGCAAGCAGCCGCGACACGTTGGCCGGTTAGCTGCTCAGTGTAACGACGGCATTCAAAAACGGGGGCGCTGGCTGTTGAAGTCGGATTGGTGCTTGCGCATCTCGCTGGCATCGTCCCGATGCCGAATCCCGCAGTCCAGAAAATTCTGGTGCAGTTGCGCCAGCGCGGCACGATCGAGCTTGACCCCCAGGCCTGGGCCCGGTGGCGGCGCCAATTGACCATCCCGAATTTGCAGTTTGCCGCCTTCGATCACCTCGTCCTCCTGCCATGGGTAGTGGGTGTCGCAGGCATAGGCCAGGTTGGGCAGGGTCACGCCCAAATGGGTCATGGCGGCCAGGCTGATGCCCAGGTGCGAGTTGGAGTGCATGGAAATGCCCAGGCCAAACACCCGCCCGATGGCCGCCAGTTGCTGAGACGCGCGCAGGCCACCCCAATAATGGTGATCGGACAGCACCACCTGCACGGCATTGAGCGCTACCGAGCGCGGCAAATGACCAAAGGCGATGGTCACCATGTTGGTGGCCAGGGGCATGGTGGCGAAGGTGGCCACCTCGGCCATTTGGTCCAGGGTACCCACCGGGTCTTCCAGGTACTCCAGCAGCCCAGGCTCCGACAACGCCGGCATCAGCCGCAGGGTGGTGGCTACCGACCAGCCGCCATTGGGGTCGATACGCAGTGGATGCTTGGGAAAGGCCGCGCGTAGGGCCCGAAGGCCATCGAGCTCCTGCTCTGGCGCAAACACACCGGCCTTGAGTTTGATGGAGCCAAAGCCATAGAGGTCGACCATGCGCTGCGCCTGCGCCACCAGCTGCGCGGGGTTCAAGGCCTCGCCCCAGGGATCCGTGGGGTAGCCCGGATCGGTGTGGTGCCGCGCGTACTTGTAAAACAAGTACGCGCTGTAGCTGACATGGGAGCGCACTGCGCCGCCCAAAAGATCGTACAGCGGTCGCCCGACGATCTGGCCCTGCAAGTCCCAGAATGCCACCTCGAACGCGCCCAGCGCACTGGCGCGGGCCTTGTCGCCCTGCGGTGGAAAAGGCGCGCCGATGTCGGGGTTGTTGCCCACACAGCGGTACACCACTTGCGTCAGAGCGTTAAGGGCAAATGGGTCCAGCCCGACCAGTCCGGGCGCAATGCGGTTCAGGTCGGCGAGCGTATCGGCCTCACCATAGCTTTCGCCCAGCCCTATTCTGCCGCTCGCGGTCTCTACCTCGATGATGCTGCGTAAGGCCCAGGGCTGGTGAACCCCGCCCACATTCAGCAGCGGCGGGTCGCGAAACGCGATGGGTGTGACACGGACGTCAACAATACGGTCAGACATGGTGGAAAACTCGTCGCAAGTTTAAAAACGGCGATCACTCAGGCTGATGGTCATCTGCCCTCGCAGCACGCCCCCAGAGGGCAACAACACAGCCCCAGTACCCGGCACGCCGCGCGCGGCCAAGTTGAAGCCATCGGCAACATGGCTGACCGGCTCCAGGCAGAGGTAAAGCGGCTGGGGGGGCCGGTGCACCACCAGGTGCGACAGCACCGCATCAGTCTGCAATTGCAGCAGTTCGCCCTGGGGCAACTCCAGGTCCAGGACACCGCCCCATTCCGACAGGTAGTCGGTCATCGTGCCGGGCGGCAAGGGCTTGGCCTCGTCATAACTGTCAGACCGGGGGAGCGGCTCTGAGCCATGAGCTAGGCAGTCAGCATCGGCCGGCCAACGGCGGCCAGCTTGGTAGCGCAAACGTGCTTTCTCGTGGTGCAAAAAGTAGGGATGAAAACCGATGCCGGCCGGCATCTCACCTGCACCCAGGTGGGTGAGGCTCACTTCAAATTGAAGCGCGTGGGCTGACAGGCGCAGTCGCATATCGGCCTGCAAATGCCAGGGCCAGGCGGCACAGGGTGGGCTGTCCAGCCTTAGATGGGCAGACGTATCGTCGTGTGACACCACAGCCCATGGCAGGCCATGGATGGGCATGGCCGTGCAGGGTATGCGGTTGGGCGTTGGGATGAGGTGGCAGTGCCACCGTACCCTTGGCTGTATGCAATTGGCCCTGGGCGATCCGATTGGAATAGGGCACCAGCGGATAAATACCGCCCTTTGCCCAGTTCAGCGGGTCAACCTCAGCATCGGTGTAAGGGTAAAGAACGGGTACAGCATGCCCGTCAGGGTGTACCAGGGTCAGGCTGCAGACCCGACCACCGGCCTGCGGCCGCAACACGGCGCGGGCCGCACCAGCGACCAACAGCAGGTCTCCGGGCAGAGACTCAGGCATAACCCGTGGAGCCGTCAGGCTTGGTCGGCACCTTGCGTTCCCAATGAATATAGGCCTCGGTACCCAATAGTGTTTCGTCCATCTCCACACCCCAGCCTGGACGGTCCGGTCGAAGCTCCAGGTGGCCGTCTTTGGGCAGATAGGGGTCTTTCACGTACCAGGCGCCCTCCTCCTGCACCTCAGGCGTTACCGTCGCATCGGTGCCAAACACGTAGCCAGGGCCATGCGGCAGGCGGTACTCCAAAATACGAAAGTTGGTCTGGCTGGCA
>RFWA01000232.1 GCA_009922295.1 Betaproteobacteria bacterium | reverse complement strand
CGCCCTGCACGCCACGCGCGCTGCTGTGGAAGAAGGCATTGTGGCTGGCGGCGGCGTGGCACTGCTGCGCGCCAAGCAAGCGGCTGGCACCGTCAAGGGCGACAACGCCGACCAAGACGCTGGCATCAAGCTGGTGATGCGCGCCATTGAGGCTCCCCTGCGCGAGATCGTGTACAACGCCGGCGGCGAAGCCTCGGTAGTGGTCAATGCGGTGCTGGCAGGTCAGGGCAACTACGGCTTCAACGCCGCCAACGACACCTATGGCGACATGATCGAAATGGGTATCCTGGACCCCACCAAAGTGACCCGCACCGCACTGCAAAACGCAGCGTCGGTCTCGTCCCTGATGCTCACCACCGAATGCATGGTGGCTGAGGCACCGAAGGACGAACCAGCCGGCGGCGGCATGGGCGGCGGCATGGGTGGTGGCATGGGCGGCATGGGTGGCATGGGCGACATGGGCATGTAATCTGCCTGACCTCTCAAAAAGCCCCGCAGGCGTCAAGTCTGCGGGGCTTTTTTTATGTTGGCTTTTTCAGTCCGAAAATCGCCTCGAAATCGGTGTCGGCGTCGGCTTCCTTCATGGCTTTGATGCCATCTTCCACATGGTGCAGATGCACCTGCATCAAGCGGGCTGCCTCATCGGGCTGGCCCTGTTCGATGGCGCGCACCAGATCGTGATGCTCATGGTCGGTACAGACCGAACCATCCTGGGAGCCATATTGCGTGATGATCAACCCGGTGAGTGCCACCAGCCGGCGCAGGTTGTCGGCAAACAGGCGGTTGCCGGTGGCCTCCGCCAGCCGCAGGTGAAACTCCCCGGTCAACTTGGCCAAGGCCTGGCTATCGCCCCGCGCACGTGCCTGCGCCTCCAGCTCAAGGTGCGCCTGCAAGGCTGGCACACGGGGATGCGGACTGGTCCGGCACAGGTGCACCACCACCCCACGCTCCAGGGCCTGGCGCACCTGGAACACATCGCGCATGTCGTCGCGGGTGGGGCTGGCGATGAAGGCACCCCGATTGGGGTGCAAATCAACGATCAGTTCCTGGCTCAGGCGAAAGAGCACCTCGCGAATGCGGGTGCGGCTGACATGGAACACCGTGGCCAGCCGCTCCTCGCTCAGCTTGGTGCCGGGCTGCAACTTTCGCTCGCTAATGGCGCCGTAAATGCGCTCGTAAATGTCCTGGTTGCTGAGTCGGTCCATCATGACGGTCACTTTATGGGGCGCGCAAGCGCCGTAGCAAGCCGGCGGTGGAACCGTCCAGGCCCACCGCATCGCCCGAGGCCAGCCGGGCCTCGACATCGCGCGCCAGCACCTTGCCCAGCTCCACCCCCCACTGGTCAAAGCTGTTGATGCCCCACAGGCTGCCGCTGACAAACACCCGGTGCTCCTGCAGGGCAATCAGGGCGCCCAGGCTAGCCGGCGTCAGGTCCTCGAGCAGCAAGAAAGTGCTGGGCCGGTTGCCGGTGAAGTGTTTGTGGCCGCCTGCATCGGTCTTGCCCAGCATCAGCGCCTGGGCTTGTGCCACCGCATTGGCCAGCAGCAGCGGCTGATGGCCGGTCAAGCTGTGACGCGCCCGCTTGACCGCCACAATCTCCACCGGCACCACGTCGGTGCCCTGGTGCAGCATCTGAAAATAAGCGTGCTGGCCGTTGGTACCTGGCTCGCCCCAGAGCACTGGTGCGGTGGCAAAGGGCAGCGCCTGGCCCGCAGCGTCCACCCGCTTGCCGTTACTCTCCATCTCCAGCTGCTGCAAATAAGCCGGCAAGCGGCGCAGGGCGCTGTGGTAGGGCGCAATGCTACGGCTGCTGAACCCCAGGAAATTGCGGTACCAGACATCGATCAACGCCAGGCGCACCGGCAGGTTGTGCTCGAGTTGCGCTTCGCAGAAATGCTGGTCCATGGCGTGGGCCCCGGCCAGAAAGTCCCGAAAACCCTGGGCCCCGATGGCAATGGCCAGCGGCAGCCCGATGGCCGACCACAGCGAGTAGCGGCCCCCCACCCAGTCCCAAAAGCCAAAGGTGGTGGCAATACCAAAAGCCCGCGCGGCCGCCACGTTGGTGGTTAGCGCCGCGAAGTGGCGCGCTATGTCGGTGCCGCCCTGCGCCTCGAACCAGGCCTTGGCCGAGGCGGCGTTGGTCATGGTCTCGATGGTGGTGAATGTCTTGCTGGCAATCAGGAACAGCGTGTGCTCTGGCCTTATCTGTTTCAGCACGGCGTCCAGTTCATGGCCGTCCACATTCGACACAAAGTGCAAGCGCCGGCCCGAGGCGGCAAAGGCAGCCAGCGCCAGCACCGCCATCTGCGGCCCCAGGTCCGAGCCGCCGATGCCGATGTTGACCACATCGGTGATGCCCGGGTCAGCACGCACCGCCTCCGCGTAGGCCAGCATCGCATCCAGCGTGACATGCACTTGAGCCAGCTCATTTGCTATATTTTCAGGAGCTATAAACCCATGTGGGGAAAGGGCTAGCGCCGGATTTCTCAACAAAGTGTGCAGTACCTGGCGCTGCTCGGTGGCATTGATGGCCTGGCCTGCAAACATGGCGTCACGGTGTGCCGCTACGCCACATTGGCGCGCCAGGTCCAGCAGCAGGGCCTGGCTACGGTCATCGATCAGGTTTTTGGACAGGTCGGCAAACACATGGGGTGCGCTCAGGCTGAAGCGCTCAAAGCGGGTTGCATCAGCGGCAAAGGCGGTGCGCAGGTCCAGAGCACGGCCACCGGCCAAGAATTCGGTCTGCAGTGCCGCCCAGGCGGGCGTGCGATCACAACGTGTTCGGTTCATCAAGGGCTCCAAAAGCGGGCGGTTCAGGCCGCCAGCAAGAGCTGGTCCAGGCGCGCCGCGTCGGCACAGAAAGCGCGAATGCCTTCGGCCAGCTTCTCGGTGGCCATAGCGTCCTCATTCAAGGCCAGCCGAAAACCAGCCTCGTCGTACTGCACCGACGCCAGGTCCAGCGCCTGTGCGGCTCCGGCATCCAGCGTCCTCACCAGCGGCGCGTCGCTGGCCGCGAGACCCGCCAGCAACTCGGGGCTGATGGTCAGCAGGTCACAACCGGCCAGCGCCGTGATCTGGCCCAGGTTGCGAAAACTCGCGCCCATCACCTCGGTGGCAATGCCAAACTTCTTGTAATACTGGTAAATCTGGGCGACCGACCGCACCCCTGGGTCGTTGGCCCCTGCGCGTTCGGCCTCCACCCAGGCCGGACCGGCGGCCTTTTTGTACCAGTCGTAAATGCGCCCGACAAAGGGCGAGATCAGTTGCACCCGGGCCTGGCCGCAAGCCACCGCCTGACAAAACGAGAACAACAGCGTCAGGTTGGTGTGGATGCCACGCCGCTCCAACTGAGCCGCGGCCGCAATGCCCTCCCAGGTGGCGGCCACCTTGATCAACACTCGGTCGCTGTGAATGCCCTCGGCCTGGTAGAGCTCGATCAACTGTTCGCCCCGCGCCACAGTGGCCAAGGTGTCAAAACTCAGCCGGGCATCGACCTCGGTGGACACCCGGCCCGGGATGATGGCCAGGATTTCGCAGCCAAAGCGCACCAACAATCGGTCCATCTGCTCCGCCAGCGAGCTCTGCCGAAAACGGGCTACGGTCTCGGCCAGCAGCGGCCGGTACTCGGGCTTTTGCACTGCTTTGAGAATCAGCGAAGGGTTGGTGGTGGCGTCTTGCGGCTGGTAAGCCGCCATCTGGCGAAAGTCGCCGGTGTCAGCCACCACGGTGGTGAATTGTTTGAGCGCGTCAAGTTGGTTCATGGTGTGTGTCCTGTCCTTGAATTATCTTTGAAACAAAGTTACATTACAACGTCTGAATTTATGTAACCGAAAATCATGTCTTTTGATCTCGTTCTGTTCGGCGGCACTGGCGACCTGGTCTGGCGCAAATTGATGCCAGCCTTGTTCCAGGCCTTTCGGCATGGCACGCTGCCACAGGGCGGCCGCATCATCGGCGTGGGCCGGGACGACCTCAGCGACCAAGCATACCGCGAGCTGATCCGCACCCGTTTTGACAAGGTCGAACTGGCCAAACGCCCCAGCGTCGAAGAATTTGCCCGTTTTGCGGCACTGCTGGCGTTTGTCCGCATGGACCTGTCGCGCCCCGACGACTACACCCGGCTCGGCGCCACCCTGGCCCAGCGCACAGCGGACACCGTGGTGATGTACATGGCCACCGCGCCCACCTTGTTCACCACCATCTGCGAGCAGCTGGCCGCCGCCGGCCTGAACACCCCGCAGACCCGGGTGGTGCTGGAGAAGCCGCTCGGCCATGACCTGGCCAGCAACCGCACTATCAACGACACCGTGCGCCGCGTCTTCAGCGAACGCCAGGTGTTCCGCATTGACCACTACCTGGGCAAACCGGCAGTGCAAAACCTGTTTGCTCTGCGTTTTGGTAATGCCCTGTTCGAGCCGCTATGGCGGCGCGAGCACATTGCCAACATCCAGATCACCATGGCCGAAGAGCTGGGTGTCGAAAAACGCGGCGCCTTCTACGAGACCACGGGTGCTCTGCGCGACATGGTGCAAAACCACGCCCTGCAGCTGTTGTGCGCGATTGGCATGGAGCCGCCCATCAACTCACACGCCGACGCCATCCGCGACGAAAAGCTCAAGGTGCTGCGCTCGCTCAAGCCCTGGACCGCGCACACCCTGGCGC
>RFWA01000231.1 GCA_009922295.1 Betaproteobacteria bacterium | reverse complement strand
CTCTAAGCCCCGTATTTATTGGGGTTTAAGCTATAAATAGTGAAGCAGTCTTGATGCCGGCTACCGTCAGTAGCAGCGAGCCCAGCAGGTGCAGCGCGGCAGTACCCAGGGCCAGAGCGTAGCGCTGCTGCATCAGCATGGCCACCACCTCGGCCGAAAAGCTCGAGAACGTGGTGAGCGCACCCAAAAAACCGGTCACCAGGGTCAGGCGCCAAACCGGGTCCAGCTGGGGCAGGGCGCTGAACACCGCCACGCAAATGCCCACCAAGTAGCCGCCCAGCAGATTGGCCGCCAGCGTGCCCATCGGCAACAGGGCGACCGGGTTGAGCCACAGGCCCAATCCCCAGCGCGCCAGCGCGCCCAGGCTGGCACCGATGCAGATAGCGATCACGGCCAGCATGGCAGGCTACTTCATCATCTGCTCGGGCAGCCAGGTCACGATGGCAGGAAAGACATAGATCAGCGCTACCGCCACGCACATCAGGCCAAACATGGGCAGCGTCACTCGGGCGATCCAGGTCAGCTGGCGCCCGGTCATGCCCTGCAGAACAAACAGGTTGAAGCCGACCGGTGGCGTGATTTGCGCCATTTCCACCACCAGCACGATGAAGATGCCGAACCAGATGGGGTCGATGCCGGCGGCCTGCACGCTTGGCATCAGCACGCCCATGGTCAGCACCACCATCGAGATGCCGTCCAAAAAACAGCCCAGCACGATGAAGAACAGCGTGAGCGCGAAGATCAGCTGGGCCTTGTTGAGCCCGAGCGAACTGATCCACTCGGCCAAGTGGCGCGGCAGGCCGATGTAGCCCATGGCCAGGGTCAGGAACGCGGCGCCTGCCAAAATCAGCGCGATCATGCAGTACAGCCGGGTGGCGCCCATCAGCGCATCGCGGAAGCTGACCCAGGTCATTGAACCTTGCAACGCCGAAATAATCAGTGAGCCCAGCACGCCCACGGCCGCCGCCTCGGTAGCCGTGGCAACGCCGGTGTAGATCGAGCCCAGCACAGCAACGATCAGCGAGACCACCGGAATCAGGCTGCGCGAGGCGGCCAGCTTCTGCCGCAGCGTGAAGCGGCCGTCGGCGGCCGGCACCTGGCCCGGATGGCGCAACGCCCACAGCATGATGTAGCCCGAAAACAGGCCTGCGAGCATCAGGCCGGGCAGCACGCCGGCGATGAACAGCTTAGAAATCGACACCTCGGCCGCCACACCGTAGACGATCATGATGATGGACGGCGGAATCAACAGGCCCAGCGTGCTGGCGCCGGCCAGGGTGCCGATCACCATGTGCTCGGGGTAGCCGCGCCGGGTCAGCTCGGGCAGAGTCATCTTGCCGATGGTGGCGCAGGTGGCCGCGCTGGAGCCCGACACAGCGGCAAAAATGGTGCAGCCGATCACATTGGTATGCAGCAGGCGCCCAGGCAGGCCCTGCACCCAGGGCGCCAGGCCCTTGAACATGTCATTGGAGAGCCGCGTGCGAAACAGGATCTCGCCCATCCAGATGAACAGGGGCAGGGCGGTCAAGGTCCAGCTCGACGAGGAACCCCAGACCGTCACCGCCATGGCGTCACCCGCTGGGCGTGACGAAAAAATGGTGACCGCCAGCCAGGCCACGCCGGTCAGCGTCAGCCCAACCCAGACGCCGCTGGCCAGGATCAACAGCAGAGCAGCCAGCAGCGAGGCGGTGATGAACAGGTCATTCATGGGGGCTTACTCGTTGCGCAGGGCTTCATCGCTGTGCCGCCGGGTGCGCTGGCCGCGAAGCTCCAGCACCAGTTCATCGAGAAAGGCAATGGCCAAAATGACAGCACCCACCGCCATGGCGATTTGTGGCAGCCACAGCGGCGTGGCATCGCTGCTGGTGGAGACGTCATTAAAGCTGCGCGACTGCCAGGTCAGCCGGCAGCAGTAGAAGGCAAATAGGCTACCCAGCCCCGTGGCGAATGCCAGTGACCACAGTTCCATACCCTTTTGCCAGCGCCCCGGCAGCGCCGACAGCAGCAGTGTGACCCGGATGTGCTCGCCCCGCTTGAGCGTGTGGGCCAGCGCCAGAAAGCCTGCGGCTGCCATGAGGTAGCCGGCGTAAGCGTCGGTGCCGGGCACATGAAACTGCAGCTGACGGCTGGCGATGGACAGCAGCACCATCAGCAGCAGCCCCACCATGCACACGGCGGCCAGCGCCGCCGCACCATTGAACAGGGCATCCAGGGCGCGTCGCATCAGCGGTGCCCCAACTCGTGCAGGGGCGCTGGGCTCACGGCTTCAGGTAGGCGTCAACCAGCGCTTTGCCCTCGGGGCCGGCTTTTTCAAGCCATTCCTTGAGCATCACGTCGCCCACCTTCTTCATGTCGGCCTTGAGCTGGGCCGAGGGGGCCACGATGCTCATGCCATTGGCCTTGAGCTTGTCCAGCGATTCGGTGTTGGCCTTTTTGGAGGCTGCCAGGCCGCGCACTTCGGCGTCAGCGGCCGCCTTGAGCACGGCGGCCCGGGTGGGGGCATCCAGCGCGTCAAATGCGGCCTTGTTGACGATCACCCCGTTTTTGGGCAGCCAGGCCTGGGTGTCGTACCAGTACTTGATGTGCTCATAGGTCTTGGTGTCAAAACCGGTGGAGCCGGACGACATGTAGCTCTCAATCACGCCTGTGGCCATGGCCTGTGACAGCTCGGCCGCCTGCACCGTGACGGGCTGGGCGCCCACCAGCTCGGCGATGCGCGCTGTGGCCGGGCTGTAGGCACGCCATTTCACGCCCTTGAGGTCCGCGCCCGAATTGATCGGCTTTTTCACGTAAATGCCCTGTGGCGGCCAGGGGACCGCGTACAACAGGGCCATGCCCTGCTCGGCCAGTTTTTTCTCCAGAAACGGCTTTTGCACCTTGTACAGCTTCATCGCCTCGTCATAGCTGTCGGCCAGGAAGGGCAGGCCATCGGCTCCGAACAACTGCCACTCGTTCTGGAAGTTGGCCATCAGAATCTCACCGGCCTGCGCTTGCCCGCCTTGTACTGCGCGTTTGATTTCTGGCGCCTTGAACAGGGCACCGTTGGCGTGCACCGTGATCTTGAGCTTGCCGCTGGTGGCTTTGTCGATGTCGTTGGCAAAGTCGGTCAGGTTCACCGTGTGAAAGTTGGTGGCGGGGTAGCCGGCTGGCAGGTCCCATTTGGTCTGGGCGGCCGCAGACCCCGCAGCCAGGCTCAGCAGCAGGGTGGTGGTGGTCAGGGCAAACAGGCGACGTTTCATGAAAGCTCCGTAAGTTGGATTAGGTTCGAATGACTGTAAGCGGGATTCCACAGTCGCAGATCAGTGTTTTCCCTAATCGTTAACAAATTGTCGGTAAATTGTGCTCGATTTGCCTACAATCAGACCATGCAACAACAATGCCAAGCGCTGGTCGCCGCATGAGCGGGGTGCCCACTCAGCCGCGCTCGTCACCGCCGGACACCGGGCCCATCGTCTCCTCCGCCCATCTGGTGTCGCCTCACAGCGCCGAGATGAGCGAGTTTGAATTTGGCCTGATCGTCGCCGGTAACGCTTTTCACCGCTGGATTGCGCACTGCATGAGTGCGGCCGGCCTGAAAGACTTGACGCCGCTCGATGTGCTGGTGCTGCACCATGTGACGCATCGCGCTCGCGACAAGCGGCTGGCCGACATCTGCTTCATCATGAACGTGGAAGACACCCACCTCATCAACTACTCGCTCAAGAAGTTGCAGGCGCTGGGTGTGGTGGCCTCGCGCAAAAGCGGCAAAGAAGTGACCTACGCCGCTACCGACTTGGGCCGCCAGTATGTGGAGCGCTACCGCGAGATCCGCGAGTCTTGCCTGATCGACGCGCTCAACGCCGACGACGCGCTCAATCGCGATATTGGTGAACTTGCCCGTTTGCTGCGACTGCTGTCGGGTATTTACGACCAGGCCGCTCGCTCGGCCGCCAGCCTCTAAACCGCACACCGATGACACACAACAACAGCCAGCGTTGGCAATTCTGGATCGACCGGGGCGGCACCTTCACCGACGTGATCGGCCGCCGGCCTGAGCCTGACGGCAGTTTCACGCTGCTCACGCATAAGCTGCTCAGCGACAACCCCGAGCAGTACCGCGACGCCGCTGTGGCGGGCATCCGCCACCTGCTCGGCCTAACGCCAGGCCAGCCGGTCACGCCTGAGCAGGTGGCCTGCGTCAAGATGGGCACCACGGTGGCCACCAACGCGCTGCTTGAGCGAAAAGGCGAGCCCACGCTGCTGGTCACCACGCGTGGTTTTCGTGATGCGCTTCGCATCGCCTACCAAAACCGGCCGCGTATTTTTGACCGCCATATCCAGCTGCCGGAGCTGCTGTACAGCGCGGTGGTGGAGGCGAACGAACGCGTGGCCGCCGGGGGTGAGGTGCTGATGCCTCTGGACGAATTGCTACTAAAAAAGGAGCTAGAAACCCAATATCAGCAAGGGCTACGCTCGGTTTCCATTGTTTTTATGCATGGCTACCGCTACACGGCGCATGAGGTTGCGGCCAAGCGGCTGGCCCAGGCGGTGGGTTTCACGCAGATCAGCACCTCCCACGAGACCAGCCCGCTGATGAAGTTTGTGAGCCGTGGTGACACCACGGTGGTGGACGCCTACCTGTCGCCCATCCTGCGCGGCTATGTGGCCCAGGTGGCGGCCGAGATGCCGGGCGTGCCGCTGTTTTTC
>RFWA01000024.1 GCA_009922295.1 Betaproteobacteria bacterium | reverse complement strand
TGTTGTTTTTGGCGCCTTCGAGTGCCAGCGTCTGCATCAGGCCCACCAGCGCCATCTTCGCCGCGCCGTAATTGGATTGGCCGAAATTGCCATACAGCCCGCTCGACGAGGTGGTCATGACGATGCGGCCGTATTTCTGCGCATTCATCAAACCCCAGACCGCCTTGCTGCAATTGACGGCGCCCATCAGGTGAACGTCCACCACCAGCTCAAAGTCGGCCAGATCCATCTTGGCGAAGGTCTTGTCACGCAAAATGCCGGCGTTATTGACCAAGATGTCCACCCGCCCCCAGGCCGTCACGGCCTGCGCCACCATGGCCTCAACCGCAGCAAAATCGGTCACCGAGGCGCTGTTGGCCAGGGCTTCACCCCCGGCCGCCCGGATTTCAGCCACCACCGCCTCGGCCGCCGTGGCCGAGCCGCCGGAGCCGTCCCTGGCGCCGCCCAAATCATTGACCATCACCTTCGCACCGCGCGCGGCCAGCGCCAGCGCGTGTTGGCGGCCGAGGCCACCACCGGCGCCGGTCACGATGGCAACCTGGCCCTTGAAATCTATTCCCATACTGTTCCTGAACTGTTGGTGACATCACAACGGTTCGGACTCTGCTAGCCTCGAACCAACCCATCCCACACTGTACCGGACCGCACGCGCAGCATCCCCGAAAGACCCGTATGGAACTGAACATGCAGACCGTGTCCACACCACCACGCTCGGCAGCCACCGTGGTCATGCTTCGCGATACGACGCAAGGGCTGGAGGTGCTGCTGATCAAGCGGCATGACAAATCGGATGTGCTGGGCGGTGCCTATGTGTTCCCGGGTGGCAAGGTTGACGTCGCCGATCCCCAACTGTGTACCCCTGAAGTGCTGGATCAGACACCCGATGCCCTGCGGGGGCAGCTGAACGAGCCACATCTTTCCCTCACCGAGGCCGCTGCGATTTTCGTGGCGGCCGCTCGCGAGACCTTTGAAGAGTCGGGCATTTTGCTGGTCCATGGAGCGTCTGCCGCCCAGGCCTTGACTGCGCGGGCCATGCTGCGTGCCGGCCATGACTTCGCCAGCGTGCTGGCAAGCACCCATTTACGTTTGGCGACCAGCGCGCTGCTGCCCTGGTCGCGCTGGATCACGCCACATTTACCCAGCATGATGAAAAAGCGCTTCGACACGCGTTTTTTTGTCGCAGCAATGCCCAGGCACCAGACAGCGCAGCATGACGAGCATGAGGCCACGGCCAGTGTCTGGCTCACACCCCGAACCGCACTGAGCCGGTATTGGGCCAAGGACATTGAGCTGGCGCCGCCGCAGATCATGAGCCTGGTTCACCTAGCGCGGCACAGCGACCTTCGAAGCGTGCTTGATGCCGCCGTAGCCCAGTCACCGCCGACGATCGCACCGGAGCCCTTTGATCACGATGGCATGCGCGTCACGTGTTACCCCGGCGACCCCAGCCACTCCATACTGACCCGCGCCTTGCCGGGACCGACCCGACTGCTCTACCGTAACCGCCGCTTTGAGCCCGAATCAGGCTTCGAAGCCTTCTTTGGTTGAAGGCAGCAAGCCAGCGGCCACGTCCTACTGGCGTCTCGGGAGTGCGAGCTTTAGATACAGATCAAACCTTTTCGGTCACCAGCTTCGCCAGCACGATCACAGTCGTTTGGCGGTGAGGCCTGCGGTACCCCGGGGGCGCAGATAATCTCGGGCGTGGATCCCACTGACTTGATCCGCGGTACTTCACCCTAACAACGGGACTCACCTTTATGCACCGTGTCGCCATCAGCCGAACTGGCCTGTATATTCCGCCCGAGTCGATCAGCAATCAGGAGTTGGTCACCGCCTTCAACCAATTTGCCGAATGGGACAACCACCAACATGCGGCAGCCATTGCCGCCGGGACCCGCCATCTGGGGTTCTTGATCCCCAACGCATGTACCCCCGGTTTCGCGCCAGGCCCGACCATGAAATTTCAATGATGGCCGAAATCGGCGTGGCCGCAGCACAGGATGCGCTGGTGCGGGCGGGCAAACAAGCGTCCGACGTCGACGGCGTGATCTGTGCTGCTGCCAATATGCAACGGGCCTACCCGGCGATGGCGGTGGAAATCCAGACTGCGCTGGGCATCAAGGGCTTTGGCTTCGACATGAACGTGGCCTGCTCGTCGGCCACGTTCGGCATCGACATGGCCGTCAATGCGGTGCGCACGGGTGCAGCCCGGGCAATCCTGGTGGTCAACCCGGAGATCACCTCTCCGCACTTGGCGTGGAAGGACCGCGACTGCCATTTCATTTTTGGGGACGTCTGTACCGCAATTTTGATCGAGCGGCTTGACAATGCCCCGGCCGGTGCATTTGAGGTACTCGGCACACGGCTGCTGACAACCTTCTCCAACAACATTCGCAATAACGCGGGCTTTATGTCGCGCAGCGAGGACCGCCACCCTGACGACCGCGACCAGCTGTTCTACCAAGAAGGGCGGAAAGTCTTCAAAGAGGTCTGCCCCATGGCAGCTGAGCATATCGCCAGCCACTTGGCAGAGCATGCGCTGAGCCCGACTGGGGTGCGCCGCTACTGGCTGCACCAAGCTAACTTGGGCATGAACCAGCTCATTGCACGCAAGCTGCTGGGCCGTGATGCGACCGCCGACGATGCTCCTGTCATTCTGGATGAATTTGGCAACACCGCCTCGGCAGGCTCGGTGATCGCATTCCACCGTCACCATGAGGACATTGCGCCGGGCGAGGTGGGTGTGATCTGCTCTTTTGGGGCGGGCTACTCGATTGGCAGTGTGTTGGTGCGGCGCACCTGATCAGGCCAGGTTGCGCTTGAGGCGCACCTCCTCCACCTTAACAGACCCCATCGCGACCGTCTTGGCCGTAGCCATATCGCGTTTGAAGCCGGCCAGTTCAAAAAACCGCAGGGCACGTTCATTGCGCAGGGGCACCCACACCGACACACTGATGCAGCCTTCTTCGAGCAAACCCTCGCGGGCGCAGTCCCACAGTGCCAGGCCAACGCCCCGGCCCCAGTGTGACTCGGCGACCTGCAAAGCCCAGATTTCTCCCGCCGTGGGCGGCGTGCCTTTGTCACGCGAGCGGTCAAAGCCAACAAAGCCGACCACCTGACCCTGATCGTTCGCCAACTGAACCTGTGGCTCGCTGAATTCAATGGCCTCCCGCCAGTCGACCCGACCGGCCAGCGCCAGTACCGGCACCATGTGTTCGGGGGTCAACAAGTCACGGTAGGCCGCCCGGGTGGCCGCAAGATGGACTTCCGTGATGGCTTTGGAATCTCTAAGGGTGGCGGAACGAACCTCAATGCTGGATGGACTGGACATGGGAAAATAAAGGTGCTCGATGAGCCGATGGGTACAACAGGGAGCGCATTGTCGCTGCAATTTAAAAACCAATGTCTGGCACATTTCTTCGCTGTCTGGTCTTGCTGATCGCCCTGTGGCCCGTCCTGGGACTTGGGCAGGAACCGGTGTTTGAGAACACCATGGCTGAGCGCACCCGGGCGTGCAGCCACTGCCACGGCAAACAGGGTCGTGCCGGCCCAGACGGCTATTACCCTCGATTGGCCGGCAAGCCAGCGGCCTACCTCTACAACCAATTACTCAATTTTCGTGAAGGTCGGCGCCACTACAGCCTGATGACCGGCTTGCTCGAGCCTCTGACCGATGCCTATTTGATGGAGATGGCACAGTACTTTGCTGGCTTGAACCTGCCTTACCCGCCACCGACGCTTGTTGCAGCCACCACACCCGCTCAGCTTGCACGTGGCAAATCCCTGGTGACGCAAGGGGACCCGCAAAAAAAGATCCCGGCCTGCATCAGCTGCCATGGCGACCGCTTGACCGGCGCCCTACCCCATGTGCCAGGCTTGCTTGGGCTGCCGCGCGATTACCTGAATGCGCAACTGGGCGGCTGGCAGACCGGTCAGCGCCGCGCCCATGGGCCCGACTGCATGGCGACTATCGCGGCCCAGTTGGACCGTGCCGATGTCAGCGCTATTTCTCACTGGTTGGCCGCTCAAACGGTGCCCGCGGACAGCCGCCCGCAGGCCCAAGGGCCAGTGAACCAGGCCACAGGCCAGGCCAACGCACGCGGCTGCGGCAGCGCTCAGGCGCCAGCAAGGTCAAACGCAGTCGTCAGCAGCGGCCCTGCACACTCAGACCTGTCGGCCCGCGGCGCCTACCTGGCTCGCATTGGCAACTGCCAGGGCTGCCACACGGCCACGGGAGGGGCCAGCTATGCAGGAGGTCGCGGCATAGAGACACCATTTGGAACGGTCTACACCAGCAACCTGACGGCCGACCGCGACAGCGGCATTGGCGCCTGGTCGCCCGATGATTTCTGGCAAGCCATACACGAAGGTCGTTCTAAAGACCAGCGGCTGCTGTACCCGGCGTTTCCCTACCCCAGCTTCACTCAATTGAGCCGTGCAGATTCGGACGCCCTGTTCGCCTTTCTGAAAACCGTACCTGCTGTCAAACAGACCAGCAGGTCGCACGCTCTGCGATGGCCCTACCGCACCCAGACGGCATTGGCGGTCTGGCGCGCCCTTTATTTCAAGCCAGGCGGCAACGTGAGCAAAAGCGGCCCAGTTTCTGTGGCAAGCCGGGGCGCCGATCTGGTCAATGGGCTGGGGCATTGCGGGACCTGCCATACCCCGCGCAACATGCTGGGGGCCAGCCGCTCCGCATTGGACCTGCAAGGGGGAATGCTGCCGATGCAGCGTTGGTACGCGCCGTCATTACGCGACCGTCAAGAGGGCGGGGTTGGCGACTGGTCCCTGGACGAAGTCGGCCTGTGGTTGCAAACCGGGGCCTCGGCGCGCGGTGTCGCCAGTGGCCCGATGGCCCAAGTGGTGCTGCACAGCACCCAATACCTGAGCGATGATGACCGGCTGGCCATGGCGACTTACCTCAGGTCTAGCCAGCGGTCAAGCGCTGTGCCGGCGCCGCAGCCGCGGGCGTCTGTCGCGACGCTTGAGAGACCACCGCCGGGCACCGTAACCAACCCGCCTGCCGGGAGCAAGCGCCCCCTTGGAGCGGATTTGTACGATACCTTTTGCAAATCATGCCACGGCGAGCAGGGCCAAGGCGTACCCGACGCGTATCCGGCGCTGGCGGGTAACCGCACTGTCACGATGTCCAACCCCAGCAACCTGATCCAGACCATCCTATGGGGCGGCTACTCACCGGCCACAGAGCGGAACCCGCGACCGTTCGGCATGGCGCCTTTTGTATTGAACCTGAGCGATCGGGAACTCGCGGCACTGAGCACTTACCTGCGCAGCAGCTGGGGCAACCTGTCAGCACCTGTTACAGAGCTTGAGGTGAGCCAAGCCCGGGAGAAGCCATAATCACATCCTGCCTCATTGCCCAGGGCGTCGGCCTTGCCTCTGCCCCACTGATTTGATCGGACCTGTTCATGAAACTGACACGCGTCGCTTATTACTTGTTGGCCGCCTTGGCATTGGCGGCTTGTGCCAGCCCACCGACGGCCGGCCCTGAAAAAGACAAAACCTACCGCATCACCGTGATGCACACCAATGACCACCACGGCCGTTTCTGGAAAAACGGCGACGGCGAGTACGGGATGGCGGCGCGAAAAACGGTGATTGACAGCATCCGGCGCGAAGTGGAAGCCAACGGCGGCCACAGCCTGCTGCTCGATGGTGGCGACGTCAACACCGGGGTACCAGAGAGCGACTTGCAAGACGCCGTGCCAGACTTCAAGGGCATGAACCTGCTGGGATACCAGGCGATGGCCGTAGGCAACCATGAGTTTGACAAGCCTCTGGCCGTGCTGAAAATGCAACGCGACCTGGCTCAGTTCCCGATGTTGTCGGCCAATATTTATGAGCATGGCAAACGCATGTTCGACCCTTACAAGGTCTTCACTGTGGGTGGCTTGCGCATCGGCGTCATGGGCCTGACCACCGAAGACACCTACAAAATGGTGCTGCCCGAAAACGTGAAGGATATCGAGTTTAGAAGCGTCACGGCCGAGGCTGCCAAGGTTGTGCCTGAGTTGCGCGCCAAAGCCGACGTGGTCATAGCGGCCACCCACATGGGGCATTATGAAAACGGCAACCATGGCACGCAGTCGCCGGGCGACGTGGAACTGGCCCGCGCTGTCAAGGGCATCGATTTGGTGGTAGGTGGCCACACCCAGAACCCAGCCTGCATGAAGGCTGAAAACGTTCTGGACCGCGACTACGTGCCAGGCACCGACTGCAAACCCGACCGCCAGAACGGCACCTGGATTGTGCAGGCCCACGAGTGGGGCAAATATGTGGGCAGGGCTGACTTTGAGTACCGCAATGGCGAGTTCAAGTTGGTCAAGTACGCCTTGATCCCCGTGAACCTGAAGAAACCGGTCAAGGGTGCCGACGGCAAAACCACCCTGGTGACCTACACCGGCGACATTGCCGAAGATGCGGAGATGCTGGCATTGCTCACCCCCTACCAGGCCTTTGGCCAACAAAAGCTGGGGGTCGAGATCGGCGCCAGCGATGGCCGGCTGGAGGGCGACCGCGCCGTGGTTCGTGCCAAACCAGCCTCGCTGGCGGTGCTGATCGGTCTGGCGGCTATGGAGAAAACCCGGGCTGATTTCGCCATCGTCAACGCTGGCGGCGTGCGCGACTCCCTGGCTGCCGGCAAGATCACCTACAAAGATGTGCTCAAAGTCCAACCCTTCGGCAACACCTTGAGCACCGTGGACCTGAGCGCAAGCGAAGTGATGGACTACCTGAATGCATCCGCCAAAATGTCCGTCGGCTCTGGCGCTTTTGCGCAGTTCGCCGGGATCAGTCTCGAGATCTCTGGTGGCAAGGTGAGCAATGTCCGGATCAACAAGTCCCCACTGGACCCAGGAAAAACCTACCGGATGGTCATTAACAATTTTCAAGCCACCGGCGGCGATGGCTACCCGAAGGTCAGTGACCACAAAAGCCATGTCAACACCGGCTTTGTCGACGCCGATGTTTTGCGGGCTTTCGTCACCAAGCACAGCCCGCTCAAGGCAGCCGACTACCAACCCGGCGACGATGTGGTGCGCCGCTGAATGCGGTCTTGCAGCAGCAAAACCGGCCTGAGCATTTCCCCAAGCCCTGCCGCTGATTCCTTCGGCAGGGCACCCAACCTAGGAGCATGAAAATGGCAAAAGGACAGCAAAACAACAACAAGATGGTGAAAAAACCCAAGAAGGACGTCTCGCCACCCAAGGCTGTGTCGCCAGATGCGGTACGACCAACCGTGACCACGGTGGTGCCAGTACGCGGCAAATTGAAGAATGCCCCTGCACGCGGGTAAAACCTGCGCCACCGCCTGACCTGGGCCGTGGGTCATTTCGAGTCGGACTGATGCGAAGCTTGTCACGACCCAAGCCCAGCCCTGCGCCCATACCAGGGGTGCGCCGACGATTGAGGCGCAATGAGCGACTGCCCGAGCCCGGCAGCCCGTCGTTCTCTCAGCCGCAAATGGTCCGGGATTTGCGCAAGTACCAGGCAGAACTGGAAATCCAGAACCAGGCCCTGCGTTACAGCCAGGCCGCGGCCGAAGGCGCATCCGAGCGCTTCTTGACCCTGTTTTCCAATGTGCCGCTGGCACTGATGGTGGTTGACGAAAACAGTTTGGTGCTCGAAAGCAACGCCATGGCCTTGCGCCTGTTTCGTCCACTTGAACACGACCCGCCGCTCAATTTTTTGCTACCCTTTGTCAGCGATGCCCACAGCACCCGGGTGGCGCAAGCCTTTGTGACCGCAGCTGAGCAGGCCACCTGCGAAACCAGCGAGGTGGTGTTCTGTTGCGGCTCAGGTGGCGTGATCACCGGCGACCTGCACATAGCCCGGATTGAAAATGCACAGGATGAGCTGGCCCATTTCATATGCGCCATCATCGACCAGGGCCCCTTGCTGACCGAGCGCAGAGCCCTTCGGGATAGCGCTGCGGCCTTGCGGGACCGTAACGACGAGTTGCAACTGAGCAAAAACCGCTTGGCCGCCATCATCAATGCCTCGTTGGACGCCATCATCTGCGTCGATCGTGATCAGCGCATCACGATCTTCAACCCAACGGCCGAGGAACTGTTTGCCTGTTCGTCGGCCCAGGCGCTGGGGAGTGCCCTTGGCCACTTTCTGCCAGCTGCTGTAGACTTTTTGTCATCCCACCCTCTGACCAGCCACGCCCAACTCGGAGAGATCACGGGGCTGACGGCAGACGGCAAGGTGGTGGCCATAGAAGTCAGCATGTCATTTGAGCGCCACCCAGACGGCGACACCACCACGGTCTTTGCGCGCGACTTGAGTGCCCGTAAAAAAATCGAGGCGCACCGCAACACATTGGAATCACAGCTTCGGGAATCGCACAAGATGCAGGCAGTTGGCACCATGGCAGGCGGCATCGCGCATGATTTCAACAACATCATTGGCGCCATTTTGGGCAATGTGGCTTTGGCGCAGCAAGACGCCGGGCAAGATTCCCCAGCGCTGGTCAGCCTGTCTGAAATTGACAAGGCGGGGCGCCGCGCGCGAGACCTGGTGCGCCAAATCCTGGCCTTTAGCCGAAACGAGTCGCCCGCCCGGGTTGCGTTGCAGTTGGCCGATGTGGTGCATGAAACTGTGCGCCTACTTAAGGTCACACTGCCGCCAACGGTTGAGATGGTGGTCCGCATCGCAGAAAAAATGCCGGCGGTGCTGGCGGATGCCACGCAGATTGAACAGGCACTGCTTAACCTGTGCACCAATGCCATCCAAGCTCTGGGCAGCCAGCGTGGCACCGTCAGCGTTGAACTGACGCATACCCTGGGCCACCACACCGATACAGATGAAAACCGGGGAGTTGCTGCCGGACTGCATGTGCAGTTGTCGGTACGTGACACTGGCAGTGGCATGGATGCCCCAACCATTGAGCGTGTGTTTGAGCCCTTCTTCACCACCAAACCTGTGGGGCAGGGAACTGGCCTGGGCTTGGCAGTGGTGCATGGCATTATGCGAACGCACGAGGGCACGGTGGACGTTCAAAGCACGCCCGGCGTCGGTAGCGTGTTCACACTTAATTTCCCACAGGCCGACCGCGATGCAGTACCGGCTCCGGCAGAAATTCGCCAACCCAGCGTCGTCCAGGGTCGCGGCCAACGCGTGATGTACGTTGATGACGACGAAGCGCTGGTTTTCTTGGTGGACCGGGCGCTCTCACGCAAGGGCTTCTCTGTGAGCACCTTCACCGATCCGCATGAGGCGGCCGCCGTCTTGCGTGAACGCCCGCTCGACTTTGACCTGCTGGTGACCGACTACAACATGCCCGGCTACTGTGGCATTGACCTGCTGCGGGAAGCCCTGCAGATCCGGCCAGATTTGCCCGTGGCCCTGGCCTCGGGCTACGTCACTGCCGAGATTGAGCAGAGCGCCTTGGCCGAGGGGGCCCGGGCGCTGATTCACAAGCCCAATGACGTCGATGAGCTGTGTGACACCGTCCAGCGGCTGCTGAATGGCGATGGCGCAGGCACCTGAGCTGGTGGTCATCTACCAGGATGACGAGCTGCTCGTGCTGGATAAACCCAGTGGGCTGCTGTCGGTGCCAGGACGCGGATTCGACAAGCAGGATTGCCTGAGCTTGCGAGTGCAGGCCACATACCCGGACGCGCTGGTGGTCCACCGGCTGGACATGGCCACCTCGGGCTTGATGCTGTTTGCACGCAGTCCGGTCGCACAACGTACGCTGAGCCTGGCATTTGCGGAACGACGCATCACCAAACGCTATGTGGCGATGGTGGCAGGTCACCTGGCAACGCCTGCGCCGGAGTGGGGGGTGATCGATCTGCCCATTGGCGCTGACTGGCACCAGCGGCCACTGCGCAAGATTGACCACCTCCATGGCAAGGCGAGTGTGACGCGCTGGCGCGTGCTAGCGGCGGGAGCCGACCAGCGGGCGACCCGCCTCGAGCTGGAGCCCCAGACCGGCCGTTCGCACCAACTCCGCGTTCACCTGCTGGCGATGGGGCATCCCATTCTTGGTGATGCGCTTTACGGCACCCCGGAGGTTCAAGGTATGGCGACTAGACTATTGCTGCACGCCAGCAGCCTGGCATTCAAACACCCGGTCAGCCAACTACCCCTGCAATTTGCCAGCGCCGCCGACTTCTGACCGTCGGTCGCGGGCCACTTATTTGAAAGAAGCTCCATGACACAACACCTCTACATCCTGACAGGCGCCTCGCGTGGCATGGGACTGGCCATGGCCGAGCAGTTGCTCGCACCGGATCACCGCCTGCTGTGCCTGTCGCGTCAGGTCAACCCGGCGCTGGCTGCTAAGGCGACAGCGGCGTCCTGTACCCTGGAGCAGTGGCCCTGCGACCTGAGCCAAGGCGTGGCCGCCGCCGCCTTACTGAGCGACTGGCTGGGGCGACTGGATACCGCAACCCTGACCAGCGCAACGCTGATCAACAATGCCGGCGTCATTCCAGCCATCGTCCCCCTGAGCGCGTCCGACCCAGCCGAACTGGCTCAAGCGCTGCGAGTCGGGCTGGAGGCGCCCATGCTGCTCAGCGCCGCTTTCCTGCGGGCCACCGAGTCCTGGGACCAGCCGCGCAAAGTATTGAATATCTCATCTGGGCTGGGGCGCCGCGCCATGGCCTCCCAGGGTGCCTACTGTGCAGCCAAAGCTGGCATGGACCATTTCACACGTTGCCTGGCGCTGGACGAAGCCCGTAAAACCAACGGAGCACGCACCTGCTCGCTGGCGCCAGGCGTCATCGACACCGACATGCAGGTGACGCTACGCAGCGCCGCGCCCGATGCGTTTCCCGACCAAGAAAACTTCATTGGCCTCAAGACGCGCGGCATGCTCAGCAGCCCGGCCGATGCGGCCAGCCGGGTGCTCGGGTGGCTGGCACGGCCAGACTTTGGCACCAACCCAGTCGCAGATGTGCGGGATTGAACTGCCGCCGGCATTGTCGGCTTGCTGTCAGCCTGACTAATTAGCATCGGGTATTTGCGGCAATCCAGCCGCGTACCCATAACCAACCATGAACAGGAATTTACCCATGTCCCGTGAAGTCGTGATCGTCAGCGGTGTGCGCACCGCCATTGGTACCTATGGCGGCAGCCTGAAGGATATCGCCCCCACCGAATTGGCCACCCAAGTGGTGCGCGAGTCACTGGCTCGGGCCCAGGTGGATGGCAAGGACGTCGGCCACGTGGTGTTCGGCCATGTGGTCAATACTGAGCCTAAAGACATGTACCTGTCGCGGGTTGCGGCTATTAACGGCGGTTGCGCCGAGGGCACGCCGGCCTTCAACGTGAACCGGCTGTGTGGCTCCGGCCTGCAGGCCATCATTTCAGCCAGCCAGTCCATCCTGCTGGGCGACTCTGACATCGCCATCGGTGGTGGCGCCGAAAACATGAGCCGCGGCCCCTACGCCAGCCTGAGCGCCCGTTGGGGCGCACGCATGGGCGACACCAAGCTGGTCGACATGGTGGTCGGCGCCTTGCATGACCCGTTCCAGACGATTCACATGGGCGTGACCGCAGAAAACATCGCGGCCAAGTGGGGCATTAGCCGTGAAGACCAGGACAAACTTGCCGTGGAGAGCCACAACCGTGCCCAGCGTGCCACCGAAGCCGGCTACTTCACCAGCCAGATCACCCCGGTCATCCTCAAAAGCAAGAAGGGTGATGTGGCTTATGTCACCGACGAGCATTTCCGCCCTAACTGCTCGGCCGCTGACCTGGCCAAACTCAAGCCAGTCTTTATCAAAGAGAACGGCACCGTCACTGCTGGCAATGCCTCAGGGATCAATGACGCGGCAGCGGCACTGGTGCTGATGGAAGCCGGCACGGCCAAGGCGCGCGGCCTCAAGCCGATGGCCCGCCTGGTGGCTTACGCCCACGCTGGTGTCGACCCAAAATACATGGGCATTGGCCCGGTACCTGCTACCCAAAAAGCCTTGAAGAAAGCCGGCCTGACCGTCAACGACCTCGATGTGATTGAGGCTAACGAGGCCTTCGCCGCCCAGGCCTGCGCCGTCACGCGCGACCTTGGCCTAGACCCGGCCAAGGTCAACCCCAATGGCTCGGGCATCTCGCTGGGGCATCCGATTGGCGCCACAGGCGCCTTGATCACCGTCAAGGCACTCTATGAATTGGAGCGCATTGGCGGTCGGTACGCACTGGTCACCATGTGCATTGGCGGCGGCCAGGGCATTGCCGCTATTTTCGAGCGTACCGCCTGACCGCTTCGCTCAGTCGCGCACCACCAGCACGGAACGCTTGGTGTGCGACAGAACGGCCTGTGTAACGCTGCCAAGCACCAGTTTTTCCAGCCCCTTGCGACCGTGGGATCCCATGACGATCAGATCGACGTCGGCTGCCTCTGCGGTCTCGACCACGCCGCGCCAAGCGCTGTGCGATTCAATCACCGATGAACCCACCGCAACACCTGCCGCGGCGAACTGTGCCTTGGCGGCATTGATGGCCTTATTGGCCTCCGCCGTGGCAGCGCTCAGATAGTCAGCCTGTCCGTAGGCAAAATCGGTGCCTACGCCGGTAAATGGGTAGGGGTCGACCACAAAAATAGCAGTGACCCGGCTGCCATGGACTTTGGCCAGACCAATCGCAGTGTCAACGGCCTGTAGCGCCGTGGCTGAACCATCCACGGGCACGAGAATATGCTTGAACATACAAAATCCTTGGGTTGTGCTGACGTCGTTCAGTGTGAACCCAAGACCAGGCCAGTGACTTGACGCCGATCAAGCAACCTGCGCGTGGCCTTCGCCCGGAAAGCCACCGCTGCGCAGCGTGACCACCAGCGTGTCGCGGCAGGCGGCCTGGCTGTCGGCCTGCAAGGGCTGGATTGGCGTGGATTCATGAATGACCCTGGCATCGTCGAGCAACAGCAATGACCAAGGCTCGGTGAGCGTGAAGCGCTGGCCTGCTGGCCCATCCGCGTCAAACACCCGAGTTTCACCGCCCTTGACGCCCTGCCGGTCGACCAGGAACACGGCGACGAGGTCTACGCCGTCCCGGTGCGCACCCTCAGGCGTGGGCCGGCCGATGCCGTCTGTGGTGTCAATGCGAAAGGGATGGGTCTCAACAAACCAGGGCTGTGGACCACGCAAGGCCGATGCCACCTGCCCCAGCCAGAATAGCAACTGGGTCCAGACTGGCGCTGCCAGCATAGCCGGTGCGACCGGCTCAAACAGGCGATGCATACCCCCGTGCAAGGCGTTGTACGCCAGCGGCTGCCAATGGGGCCTGTGCGGCACTGGTGCGACTGCCATGTTGTCAACAACAAAGCAGGAGTGGCGGCGGCGGCGATAGCGACCACCGTCCTTCAGGTGCGGGTCGGGCGGCAAGTGGCCCCAGAAGGGGGCCAGAGCCAGCAAATCTGGCAGTTGGCAGCCGCTCAGCGTACAAACAGCAGCAGCGTCCAACACCGCATAACCCTGGGCGCGCAGGGTGGACAGCGTCGCGCTGGGCGACACCAATACGGGGGGATCAATTAAGTTCGTCATAAGGCGGTGAGCTTACCTCGACCAAAGATTGGCACTGCAGTTGCCAACAGACAGACCTGCGTTTTTGACGACCTTCTGTCCCCGGTCAACATCAGGCAGGCACTCTGGCCTTAGCCTTGGACCCAACTACCGAGAACATGATGCCTTCTTCCCTTTTGTGGTCCGACTCGCTGGCCTTAGGTCTTGATGTGATGGACGAAACCCATCGCGAGTTCGTTGCTTTGCTGAAGCTGGTCGACCAGGCGGCCGAGTCAGACCTGTTGCCAGCCTGGCAACGTGTGGTGGACCACACCCAAGACCATTTTGACCGCCAAGTGATGCGCGAAGTGGCTCATCGGGTGCAGCAAAGTAGGGATTTGGCCATGCTACGCGAGATGAGTCAGCAGTTGGGCGAATGGTTTTTGCACCATGCGCAAAGCATGGATGCCGCACTGGCGCTGCACCTGCGCACTGCCGGCTTCGACCCGTTGACTGGTGTCGTCAGCATGCCCGAAGCTCTGCCCGCTTCCGTGATTCACGGCTGTGGCGGCAGCGTCTGCAGCACCACGGGCCACGCTGTCGCGGGGGCTACTGCCTAGTCTGATGTCATGCGATAGCATCCGCAGCATTCAAATGTCGCAGACAGCCCATGACTTACGACCACCTGACCAACCACCAAATTCGCCTCGCCAGTCGCCCCTTGGGCCTGCCGAACGCTACCAATTGGCAAGCCACCACTGAGCCTGTTACCGGGCCGGCCGCCGGTGGCGTGCTGCTCAAGACCCTGGCCTTGTCGCTCGACCCCGCCATGCGCGGCTGGATGAACGAGGGCAAGAGCTACATCCCCCCTGTGGCTTTGGGCGAGGTCATGCGCGCCGGCGGTGTGGGCCGCGTCATCGCGTCTGAGCACCCCGGCTTTGGCGTTGGTGACGTGGTGAGTGCAGGCTTTGGCGTACAACAGTACCTGAGCCTGGCGCCGAGCGACTTCAAGCGCGCCGGCCTGGTCAAAATTGACCTCGGCCTGGGAACGCTGACACAGTGGCTCAATGTACTGGGCATGCCCGGCATGACCGGGTATTTCGGCTTGATGGATGTCGGCCAGCCCAAGGCCGGCGAGACGCTGGTGGTGTCGGGCGCGGCCGGGGCCGTTGGCCAAACGGTGGGACAAGTGGCCAAAATCCGGGGCTGCCGTGTTGTCGGCATCGCGGGCGGCCAGGCCAAGTGCGACTGGGTGGTGAAAGAACTCGGCTTTGACGCCTGCATCGACTACAAGGCTGGCCCCAGCGCGGTGCGCGACGGCCTCAAGGCCCACTGCCCCAGTGGCGTGGACATTTATTTTGACAATGTGGGCGGGGACATTCTGGACACCGTGCTGGCCCGTATCAACCGGGGCGCCCGAATCGTCATCTGCGGCGCCATCAGCCAGTACAACAACACCACGCCAGTGCAAGGCCCCAAAAATTACCTGAGCCTGCTGGTCAACCGCGCTCGCATGGAAGGCATTGTGGTGTTCGACTACGCCGACCGCTACCACTTGGCGGTGGCCGAGATGGCGGGCTACCTGAAAGATGGGCGCATGACCAGCCGCGAAGATGTGGTGACTGGGCTAGACAACTTTCCCGCCGCCCTCACGCGCCTCTTTACGGGCGAAAACTTCGGCAAGCTGGTGTTGCAGGTGGCGGCTGACTGAGCTTCAACCGTCAAGGGCCGCATAG
>RFWA01000230.1 GCA_009922295.1 Betaproteobacteria bacterium | reverse complement strand
GTCGGCCGCCAGGCCGGGGATTTCACGCTTGAAATAGATGTTGTGGCGACGCTGGTGCAGGTAAGAATCGTTGGCCATCACTGGCGCAACTTCAGCCGCTGCCTGGGCAGCCACACCGGGTCGCAAAAACCCCTCAAGGCTGAACATGCCACCCTGCTGCAACGCAGCCTGTGCAGCCGCCACCATGTCGTGCCAGTCCTGGCTGCCCTCGCGGTCCAGGGGGTAACGGTCCAGGTCGATGATGTGTCTCAAAAAAGGCTCCTCAGAATGAAGCGCCCGATCTTACTTCGGCTGAAAGAGGGGCTTGCCGCACCGCCCTCAGAGGCTTTTTTGATTCACGCGTTTGGACAGGGCCTCGGCACTTTCTTTCCGTTCGCTGTAACGGTCGACCAGGTAGGGCGCCACATCGCGCGTTAGCAGCGTGAACTTCACCAGCTCTTCCATCACATCGACCACCCGGTCATAGTAAGCGGATGGCTTCATGCGCCCGGCCTCATCAAACTCCAGAAAGGCTTTGGCCACCGAGCTTTGGTTGGGGATGGTGATCATGCGCATCCAGCGCCCCAGGATGCGCATTTGGTTGACGGCATTGAAGGACTGCGAGCCACCACTGACCTCCATCACCGCCAGGGTCTTGCCCTGGGTTGGCCGCACGGCGCCTATCGACAAGGGGATCCAGTCGATCTGGCTTTTCATGATACCGGTCATGGCGCCATGACGCTCGGGCGAGCACCACACCATGCCTTCTGACCAGGTGGCCAAGTCACGCAAGGCAAGCACTTTGGGGTGAGTCTCGGGTGCGGCATCGGGCTGCGGCAAATCTTGCGGGTCAAAGACCTTCACCTCAGCCCCCATGGCTTCCAGCAGGCGCGCCGCCTCCAGCGTCAACAGCTTGCTGTATGAGCGCTCACGCAGTGAGCCGTAGAGCATCAAAATTCTGGGCGGGTGGGTTGACGGTGCCGTGGCCGACAACTGGCTCTGGCTTGGCAGCCTGAAGCTGGCCGCATCGATGGCTTCTGAGGGCATGGTCATCGCGGTTCAAGCGCCTGGCACCGAGGCGCCGCGCTCGTACCAGCCTTTGGAGTTGTTGACGATGTACACCACCAACAGCATCACCGGCACCTCAATCAGCACGCCCACCACCGTGGCCAGGGCCGCGCCAGAATTAAAACCAAACAGGCTGATGGCAGCTGCCACCGCCAGCTCAAAGAAGTTGGACGCGCCAATCAAAGCCGACGGGCAGGCCACCGAATGCTTCTCGCCCACCGCGCGGTTGAGCCAATAGGCCAGGGCCGAGTTGAAAAACACCTGAATCAGGATGGGCACCGCCAGCAAGGCAATGACCAGCGGCTGCTTCAGAATGGCTTCACCCTGGAAGGCAAACAACAGCACCAGTGTGAGCAACAGCGCGGCGATCGACCAGGGGCCAATTTTGGCCATGGTCGCCTCAAAAAAAGCCGCGCCCCTGGCCAGCAGCGACCTGCGCAAAATTTGCGCCAAGATCACGGGAATCACGATGTACAGCACCACGGACGTGAGCAGGGTATCCCAGGGCACGATGATGGCCGAGATGCCCAGCAGCAAGCCCACCAGCGGCGCAAAGGCAATCACCATGATGCTGTCATTCAATGCCACTTGCGACAGGGTAAACAGGGGGTCACCCCCGGTCAGGCGGCTCCAGACAAACACCATGGCGGTGCACGGTGCCGCGGCCAGCAAGATCAACCCGGCAATGTAGCTGTCGATCTGATCCGGCGGCAGCAGGGGCGCAAACCAATGGCGAATAAACAACCAAGCCAGCAGGGCCATAGAAAAAGGTTTCACCAGCCAGTTGACAAACAGCGTCACCCCAATGCCCTTGACGTGCTTGCGCACTTCACCGAGGGCGCCGAAATCAACCTTCACCAACATGGGGATCACCATCACCCAAATCAGCAAGCCCACTGGCAGGTTGACCTTGGCAAACTCCATCTGGCCAATGGCCTGGAACACGGGCGAAAAGAGCTGGCCCAGAACGATGCCCACAACAATGCAGAGGAACACCCACACCGTCAGGTAACGCTCAAAAACACTCATGGCAGGCACTGCGGCAGGATTGGCATTGACGGCAGGTTTAGCTTGCATGGACAGTTCCTCAGCTTTGAGCCAACTGGCGGGCACTGGTCTGTAACACCGCCTGCTGCAGCTTGGCATCAGGCAAACTGCACAGCAACTCCAACCTGCGCTTGATGGCGTGCAAGGTTTTGCGGAATGCCTCGCGCTTATCGTCTTCAGAGCCATCGCCCTCTGACGGGTCCGGGTAGCCCCAGTGCGCTGTGGCGGGGTGGCCGGGCCAAAACGGGCAGACTTCACCGGCCGCGTTGTCACACACCGTGATGATCAAGTCCATGTGCGGCGCATCCGGCTCCGCGAACACATCCCAGCTTTTGCTGTGTAAGCCCTGGGTGGCGATGCCGGCGGCGTCCAACACCTGCAAGCCCAGCGGGTTGGGCTGTTGGTTCTCCCGCGGGCTGCTGCCGGCGGAGTAGGCGCGGAAGCGGCCGCCGCCCAAGGCATTCAACAGCGCTTCGGCCAGGATGCTTCTGGCCGAATTGTGCGTGCAGAGAAATAGAACGTTGAGGGGAGTCTGTCGGTCAGTCATGTTGAAGTTACTTCGGGTCGGTTGGTGGTTAGCAATCGCATGCGGCGGCAAGGGCCGGCAGGCAGGGTTGGCCTTGGCAGCAGTTTTGGGTGAGGTAGGCCAGCACCGCGTTCATGCGGTCAAACTGGGCCCGGTAAACCAGGTTGCGCCCAACCCGCTCCTGGCTGATCAGGTCGGCATGCACCAGCTCTTTCAAATGAAATGACAGCGTATTGGGCGCCACGCCCAGGCTTTCAGACAGGGCGCCCGGTGTCAAACCAGCCTGGCCAGCCACCACCAATGAGCGAAATACCTCCAGCCGCGATGACTGCGCGAGCGCCGCCAGGGCTTTAACAACAGCAATTGATTCCATATTTCAATGATACTCGAAACAATTGACAGACAAACCACCCATCGATGACACCGGCCCGTCAATGCCGGTGCCTGTGGTGCGCGTCCGGGTAGTGGTCATGGGCGTGGCTTAGCGGCTCGTGCCGATGCGGGTGCGTATGCTTGCCCGCTGTGAACGGGCCGTCAGCATGGGTGTGCTGGTGGTGCGCGTCGTGCTCATGCTCGTGGTCATGCAGCATCGCTTCGTGGGTATGCAGATGCGAATGTTGCTCGGTCAGGTGGAGCCACACCCCTGCCGCCATCAGGGCGCCGGCGACCAGTAAGGTCAGGCTCACCGGCTCACCGCCCAACAAGGCCAGGGCCGCACCAAAAAACGGTGCTACTGAAAAATAAGCGCCAGTGCGGGCCGCACCCAAATGCCGAAGACCCACCACGAACAGCGCCAGGCTCACGCCGTAGGCCAAAAAACCCACCGCCATGGCCACCGCCACGGTTACGCCGCCTGGCAACTTATCCCCGACCACAAAGGCCAGCACCAAGTTGACGCTGCCCGCCACAAGGCCCTTGACCGAGGCGATCCAGGTGGCGTCGTTGAGCGCCACCTTGCGGGTCAGGTTGTTGTCCAGCCCCCAAGCGAAGCAGGCGCCCAAAATGGCGAGTGCAGGCCACAGGCCGGCCCAGTTCACCGATTCCGGCCAACTGAGCACCACCGCCCCGGCGGCAATCAAGCCCATACCCAGCGCAATCCGCCGATCAAAATTTTCGCGGAAAGCAACCCACGCCAGCACTGCGGTAAAAACCCCTTCGGCATTGAGCAACAAAGACGCCCCCGATGCCGGCATGCCGCTCAAGCCAGCCATCAGCAGCAGCGGCCCGACCACGCCGCCAGACAGCGTGGCCCCGGCCAGCCAAACGGCCTCTCCCCGAGCCAAATGCACCGGCCCGGCCCGGGTAGCGATGCGGTAAAGGGTCAGCCCCAGGCCCGAGCCCAGATAAAACAAACCCGCCAGCATCCACGGCCCCACGCTGCCCAAGAGCAATTTGGCCAACGGCGTACCGGCGCCAAAAAGCAGCGCGGCCCCCAGGGCTGCGGCTACGCCTGCATTCAACATGTCGACCGCCTGTGCATGGTGACCCCTTTTTTTCATCGACGAGATTGCGCGATTGAGGGTAACGCATCAGGACGCGCCGTGACGCAACGTGCACACTTCGGCATTCCAGACGATGAACGCTGGCTTCACGATACACAAGCCGCGTCCGACTTAACACGTGCTGTTGAATGGTCGAAGCAACAACCTGCATCTGAAATTCAGACTGACGCCCTTCTAGCTGCTGCGGCCCAGAGCGAGTAAAACGGATGAGTTCCAGCGACGCCCCTGTACGCCTTGACTTGAACAACCCAGTTTTTCAGGAACACCTTTTCGGCCTGCAAAAGCCGGAACGCCATGCCGCCAACCATCATCTTGCTTAGAGCGGTTGACAGCACCAAAAATGATAACATCACGCATCAAACATCACGCATCAGGCGGCTCCATGAGAACCACTATCGACATCGACGATGACATCTTGGCATTGGCGCGAAGCATCAGCAAAACCAACAGTTCAAGCTTGGGCTTTGTGGTGAGCGAGTTCGCGCGGCAAGGAATTCAGCAAGGCGCAGTTCACAAGGCGGTGGGCGTGGCCGATCAGTCCGAACTCGACCGAAAGCTGCTCGCGCTCGGCGTGATTCCG
>RFWA01000229.1 GCA_009922295.1 Betaproteobacteria bacterium | reverse complement strand
TTTTCTTCCATCGCCTCCAGCAGGGCGCTTTGCGTCTTGGGGCTGGCGCGGTTGATTTCGTCGGCCAGCAGCACCTGCGCGAACATCGGTCCGGGGTGGAACACAAAGGCTTCCTTGGCCCGCTCGTACACCGATACCCCCGACAGGTCGCTCGGCATCAGGTCGGAGGTGAACTGCACGCGCGAAAACTGCAAGCCAAAGGTGCGTGCCAGGGCATGTGCCAGCGTGGTCTTGCCCACGCCCGGTACGTCCTCAATCAGCAGGTGGCCGCCAGCCAGCAGGCAGACCACGCAGTCCTGTGTTTGTGCGGCTTTGCCGACAATGACCGTGTTAAGCTGATCGACCAGAGATTTGAGCGTCTGATCGACCAGCAATTTGACTTGTTGTGAATCCATGGCGCAACCTTAACAAAAATTTCGAGGCGCAGGCGAGCACCGTGACAATGACCGGCTACTTTACCCACCGCGACTGCTGGAAACACGAGATGGGCGCGGGTCACCCCGAATGCCCGGCCCGATTGGACGCGATCGAAGACCGCCTGCTCATCAGCGGCCTGGCCCCTCTGCTGGACCGGCGCGAAGCGCCATCGGCCCCGCTGGCCGATCTGGAGCTGGCGCACGACCGCCTGCACGTGGCTGCCCTGCGCGGCCTCAGCGACAACCTGCGTGACGACATCGCCGCCGGTGGTCCTACACACGCCCAGGTAGACCCTGATACTGCGCTCAATGTCAGCACCTGGGATGCGGCGCTACGCGCTGCCGGTGCGGCACTGGCAGCCACCGACGCGGTGCTGGCCGGCGAGCTGGAAAACGCCTTCTGTGCAGTGCGCCCGCCCGGGCACCATGCCTGCCGGGACCACGCCATGGGCTTTTGCTTTTTTAACAATGTGGCATTGGCGGCCAAGTACGCCTTGCAGCGGCACGGCCTGCAGCGGGTGGCCATCGTCGACTTTGATGTGCACCACGGCAATGGCACTGAGGACATCGTGGCTGGTGACGAGCGCATTCTGATGGTCAGTTTCTTCCAGCACCCTTTTTACCCCGAGGGCGGTAGCCGCTCGAATGCGGGTAACCTGGTGAATCTGCCGGTGCCGGCCTACACCCGTGGCCCGCAGGTGCGCGAGTTGATCGAGCAGGCCTGGATCCCTCGCCTTGAGACTTTTGCGCCAGAGATGATTTTCATCAGCGCGGGTTTTGATGCCCACCGTGACGACGACCTAGGCCAACTCGGCCTGGTGGAGCAGGATTACGCCTGGATCACGAAACGCATCAAAGACGTGGCTCGGCGCCATGCCAAGGGTCGTATCGTGTCTTGCTTGGAGGGGGGCTATAACCTCAGTGCCCTGGGTCGAAGTGTCGAGGCCCACATCCGGGTGCTGGCCGATGTCTGAGACCCCCATCACCGACATCGAAAGCTGGTTGCAGGCCCTGGCGCGACCAGCCGCAGTGACTGAGTTGGGCGCTTTGGCCGCCAGTGCGGTGCTGGCCTGGTTGTTGGCTTGGCTCCTGGGTCGAGGAACAATTCAGGTTGAGCGCCGGTCGATCCTGTTCGGCGAGCGCATCATTGACGGCGTGCTTTTCCCCATGCTGCTGCTGTGCCTTAGCCTGACGGCGCGCACCATCGTCGCGCACTGGGTGCCGCTGACCGTCTTTAAGATCGCCATCCCTGTGCTGTTGTCCCTGCTGGTGATCAGGCTGGGGGTCAAGTTGCTTCAGGCCACCTTGACAGAGACACCGCTGGTGCGAGCCCTTGAACGCAGTATTTCCTGGGTCGCGTGGATCGTCATGGTGCTGTGGGTCAGTGGTCTGTTGCCGGCGGTTTTGGAAGAGTTAGACCAGATCACCTGGATGATGGGTGACTCGCGCCTGTCGGTGCGCACCCTGATCGAGGGCAGCCTGACCGCGGGCCTGGTGCTGATCGTCGCCCTATGGATAGCCTCGGCGATCGAGACGCGGCTGTTGCGTTCGGCCACCGGCGGTGAACTGTCGCTTCGTATGGCGGTCAGCAATGCCACCCGCGCCCTGTTGTTGTTTGTCGGGCTTTTGATTGCGCTGGCGGCGGTTGGCATTGACCTCACGGCCTTGTCGGTATTGGGCGGCGCGATTGGTGTCGGTCTGGGCTTTGGCCTGCAAAAGCTGGCAGCCAACTACATCAGCGGCTTTGTCATTTTGGCCGAACGCAGCATGCGCATTGGTGACAACGTGCGAGTGGACAATTTTGAGGGGCGCATCACACAGATCAATGCCCGCTATGCCGTGATCCGCTCGCTCACAGGCCGTGAATCCATCGTGCCCAATGAGCTGCTGATTACCAGCCGCGTTGAAAACCTGTCGCTGGCCGATGCGCTGGTGTGGCAATCCACCGTGGTCTCAGTGGCCTACGACAGCGATGTGAGCCTAGTCATGCGTTTGCTTCAGGAGGCTGCGCTGAACCAGCAGCGTGTGCTGCGCGAGCCTGAGCCTGCCGTGGCTTTGTCGGCTTTCGGCGCCGATGGCCTCGAATTTACTGTGGGTTACTGGATCGCCGACCCGGAAAATGGCACGCTTAACCTGCGCTCCCTGGTTAACCTGGATATCTTGCGCTTACTGCGCGAGCACCGCATCGAGATCCCCTTTCCGCAGCGGGTGGTGCACGCCAGGCCCAACTGAAGGTTGAGGGTGAGACCGCGCCTGCCGAGAAGTCCGTCATATAATAAAAGCACGGTCGTACTATTTATCAATCGATCTGTGGGATTTTGTCGGCCCAATACGGTGCACGAGGTGTGCGGCATAGAATCAGTAGGTTGACGTGTACGTCAAGTCGAAAACGCAGAATTCATAACCCTCTGGAGTGACAACAATGAAAGTCCTGGTCGCAGTCAAGCGGGTGGTGGACTACAACGTGAAGGTTCGGGTCAAGTCGGACAACACGGGTGTGGACATCGCCAACGTCAAAATGAGCATGAACCCGTTTGACGAAATCGCCATCGAAGAGGCGGTGCGCCTGAAAGAAAAAGGCGTCGCCACCGAGGTGATCGCGGTGTCCTGCGGCGTAACCCAGTGCCAGGAAACACTGCGCACCGCCATGGCCATCGGCGCTGACCGCGCAATTTTGGTCGAAACCACGGCCGAACTGCAGCCACTGGCGGTGGCCAAACTGCTCAAGGCCCTGATGGACAAAGAGCAGCCAGGCTTGGTGATCCTGGGCAAGCAAGCGATTGACGACGACTGCAACCAGACCGGCCAGATGCTGGCCGCGCTGGCCGACCTGCCGCAAGCGACATTCGCCAGCAAGGTCGAAGTGGTCGACGGCAAGGCTTCAGTCACCCGTGAAGTGGACGGCGGCCTCGAAGTACTGTCGCTCAGCCTGCCTGCCATCATCACCACCGACCTGCGCCTGAATGAGCCACGTTATGTCACGCTGCCCAATATCATGAAGGCCAAGAAAAAGCAGATGGACATCTTCAAACCCGAAGATCTGGGTGTGGACGTGTCGCCCCGCATCAAGACGCTCAAAGTGGTGGAGCCGCCCAAGCGCAGCGCCGGCATCAAGGTGGCCGACGTCGCCGCGCTGGTCGACAAGCTCAAGAACGAAGCCAAAGTCATCTGACTATTCAATAAAGGACTGACATGACATCACTCGTCATCGCTGAACACGACAACGCCTCGCTGCGCGCGGCAACCCTCAACGCCATTTCTGCGGCCACTCAATGCGGCGGTGAGGTTCATGTGCTGGTGGCTGGCCTCAATGCCGGCGCTGCCGCTGCTGCGGCAGCCCAGGTTGCTGGCGTGGCCAAGGTGCTACACGCCGAAGGCGAGGGCTTTGCCCACGGTCTGGCCGAAAACGTGGCCGCCCAGGTGCTGGCGCTGGCTGGCAGCTACAGCCACATCCTGTTTGCCGCCACCGCCTTTGGCAAAAACATTGCGCCGCGTGTGGCCGCCCGGCTTGACGTCGGACAGGTCTCCGACGTGACCCGGGTCGAATCCCCCGACACCTTTGAGCGCCCGATTTACGCTGGTAACGCCATTGCCACAGTGCAAAGTCTGGACGCCACCAAGGTCATCACGGTGCGTACCACTGGCTTTGACCCGGCGGCTGCCTCGGGTGGCAGCGCGGCCATTGAAGTGCTCAGCGCGGTTGCGGCCAGCGACAAGGTCAACTTTTTGCGGTCTGAAATTGCCAAGAACGATCGCCCTGAGCTGACCTCAGCCAAGATCATCGTCTCGGGCGGCCGGGCGCTGGGCTCGAACGAGAAGTTCATGGAGGTCATGACGCCATTGGCCGACAAGCTCGGAGCCGCCATGGGTGCCTCGCGCGCAGCGGTGGATGCCGGCTACGCCCCGAATGACTGGCAGGTTGGGCAGACCGGGAAGATTGTGGCGCCCCAGCTGTACGTGGCCTGCGGCATCAGCGGCGCGATCCAGCACCTGGCTGGCATGAAGGATTCCAAAGTCATCGTGGCCATCAACAAAGATGCCGAGGCACCGATCTTCTCAGTCGCTGACTACGGCCTGGAAGCCGATCTGTTCGACGCGGTGCCGGCCCTCACTGCCGCACTTTGACCATTCCCCAAACCGCGGGGCTGCACCCACTGGAGCATTGCACATGAGTTATCGGGCCCCTTTGCAGGACATGCTGTTCAACATCCGGCATCTGGCCAATATTGAACAGATCGCGGCCATTCCTGGCTTTGAAGATGCCGGCTTTGACACCGCGCAGGCGGTGCTC
>RFWA01000228.1 GCA_009922295.1 Betaproteobacteria bacterium | reverse complement strand
GTCGCTGGCAAGGGCTGGATTGCCCTGGCCCTGACCACCTTTGCCACCTGGCGCCCTGCTCGCGTGCTGCTGGGCGCCTACCTGTTTGGCGGCGTGACCATGCTGCAGTTTCACCTTCAGGGCGATGGCGTCGAGATACCCAGCCAGTTTCTGACCATGCTCCCCTACCTGGCCACCATCGTCGTGCTGGCGCTCATCTCCACAAACCCGCAGTGGATCCGCATCAACATGCCGGCCTCGATTGGCAAGCCGTTTTACCCGGGCGCCTGAGGTTTTCGGTCCATAATTGAAGTTTCTCCAACCCTGTCGCAAACCACCCTGTAAAGAAGGAATTGACATGACTGATCTGTTCAAGCTGACGTTCAAGTTAGCAGCGCTCACCGCCGTAGCCTCTGCTGCGCTGGTGGGCTGTGGGAAAAAAGAGGAGCCGGCACCGGCGCCAGCCGCGGCGGCGTCTGCCCCGGCACCCAAGCCCGAGCCACTCAAGATCGCCTTTGCCTACGTTGGCCCGGTCGGCGATGGCGGTTGGACTTTTGCCCATGACAATGCGCGCAAGGCCCTGGAAAAAGAGTTTGGCGACAAGATCAAGACATCTTTTGCTGAAAACGTGCCTGAGTCTGCTGACGCCGAGCGCGTGATCCGCGACATGGCCACCCAAGGCAACAAGCTCATTTTTGGCACCACCTTTGGCTACATGGAGCCCATGCTCAAGATCGCGCCTGACTTCAAGGACGTCAAGTTCGAGCACGCCACCGGCTTCAAGCAGGCCGACAACATGCGCACCTTTGACAGCCGCACTTATGAGGGCGCGTACATGGCCGGCATCATCGCTGGCAAGATGACCAAGTCCAACACGCTGGGCGTGGTGGCCTCGATCCCGATTCCTGAGGTGATCCGCAACATCAACAGCTTCACGCTGGGTGCCCAGTCGGTCAACCCCAAGGTCAAAACCAAGGTGGTATGGGTGAACGGTTGGTTTGACCCCCCTAAGGAGACCGAAGCGGCTACATCGCTGATGAACGGCGGGGCGGATGTGCTGTTCCAGAACACCGACTCGCCCGCCGTGCTAAAGGCCGCAGAAGCCAAGGGCAAGCGCGCCTTCGGTTGGGACTCCGACATGACCGCCTACGGCCCCAAGGCGCATCTGGCATCCAGCGTGATCAACTGGGGCCCGTACTACATCAAAGCCACTAAAGAGGCGCTGGACGGCTCCTGGAAGGGTGGCACTGGCGTGTGGTGGGGTGTGAAAGAAGGTGCGATTGACATCGTGTCCATTGCAGCTGACGTGCCGGCTGAGACTAAAGCCAAAGTGGAAGAAGTGAAAAAAGGCTTGGGCGATGGCAGCTTCGTCATCTGGAAGGGCCCGATCACCGACAACACCGGTAAGGTGCAGATCGCAAAGGATGCCGCGGCCGACGATAAGTTCCTCGGTGGCCTGATGTTCTATGTCAAAGGCGTGGAAGGCAAGATCCCCGGCGGCAAGTAATCTCGAATCCGTGAAAAGGGCCGCTTTTGAGCGGCCCTTTTTTTGTGTCCAGTAGTTTGTTGACGCCTACCAATGGGATAGACGCTCCCACCTATGCGGCATCTCAATGTGCCAAAGTGGAAGTGTTTACCAACCCACTTGAGCAGACAGGAGCATCATCCCTGAGACCTACAACATGGGACATCGGTCTGGCAAAGAATGTGTTGCGGGTTGGTGGCACGTATCAGAGTGGCAGGGTGATGTTGCAGACACAACTCGAGTGAGCCCTGATGGCGCCGTTCTTCATCAACCTGCCAACGTGGCTGGTCTGCATTCAGGCATGCGGCTGCGGCATCACTGTTACTCGCGCGCGAACTGTAACGGGGCCTTTTCGCGTACTTCTTCACTGCTTGCTGGACCATCTCAAAGAAATCGATTGCCCAGTCGACGAACCTGAGGCACAGATGCAGGCCTAGCTGGTACCTCAAAAGTGATCCCAACACCAAAATTGCGCAGGTGCCTGGGATCGTGCCGATTAGCGCCAGTCTGGCTGACAGGTCTTGTGCCACGCTCAGTGGTCATGGGCTTTAATTTTTAACCGCACCGACATAACCTACCCACCCCAGCGCTGGTGCTGGATGGATACTTGGCGAACAAGGTGCATTTGAAAGCGTGCCCCGGGTTGAAATGCGCGGGTACTGATTGAGTTGCGGCTTAGCGCACTAAAGGGGGCTGAATGGACATGGCCATTCTCAAGTGTGGGTTCATACCCAGAGGGGGCAGTTCGACCGTGTTGGTCGTGATAAAGCCAATCTTTTGATAAAAACTCACAGCGGAAGTCGTCGCGTCGACATCCAGGGTGATGCTGTTGAACCCCTCTGCTCGCGCACATTCAACGACCAGTTCCAGCAGCATTCGCCCGACTCCCTTGCCCTTGAACTCGGGTGCGACGGCTATGTTCTGAACGTAGTAGCTGTTCTCCGGGGCTGGCGCGAACAGTATGGGTCCTATGCGGCTGAACCGGTCAAAAATCTCCTGCCACTGTTGAGCCGCCATCACTTGCCGGGAATTCGTCATCCGCCAATCAATCGCGGTTGCGCCGGCTTGCGAAGGAAATGCCAAGACTAGCGCTTTGACAGCCCCGTCAATTTCCAAGACTTTTCCGAACCGATATGAGTAGATCCCATCGATAGCGTGCCATTCTGCCTGTGCCAATTCGAGCCAGGGGTCCAGCGTGCCGCCGCCGCAGAACTTGAAAAAATGTTCGTCAGTGCTGACTATCAGTTGTGCCGCAGCCTTTGCATGCTCGGGACGGCCAGGCGTGATCGACCCGGGCATGGGCCGCCGCTGGTACTGCTTGGGGCTTCCCAATGAATCGGGTGGCGCTGGCTCAGTTGACGCTGGTGAACTCTGCGTGACGGGGACAAGTGACATAGACGCAATGTACAGGCACGCTCGCGGACTGTCCCGCTACAGGCTAAGCCCGGTAGGCGGGGGGAGAGCTTGTAACCAAAAAGCCCTGTCGATAAACACGTACGTAACAACAGTCAATTTCCCGGATTCCAGCAGATTGCTACTCAAGGTGCCTGGCCTAATAGGCTCCACTCGTTGAGTGTCAATCGAAAACCCCGCCAATTCAGTAGAGGCCCACAGGTTACTGGATCGTTGTCATACCGAATGACCCTTATCGCAGCGATCGAGTCGTGCCCAAACAAGGGCGCACCATCCGAAAAAGTTTCAACCGTTGGATCCCACACGCGAATGCCTGAACCTTGGGCATCCAGCACGGCAACGCACTCGTGGTAGACCAAGGTCCCAGCGGTCCAATAGTCACCGCCTTGGTAGCGCCATAGATATTCAAAATCACGAACCATGTTGATATCGTAATTTTGGATCAATTGCACACCTAACGCTGGCCTTCCCACTGTCTTGAGGCCTTCCAGCGTCAAGGCTGCCAACGTGCCACAGTCAACCACCTGCCTCTCCATGATCTGGCACCAATGAATCGGTCGTTCCAACGGGCCCCAATGCCATCTCGCCCTGAGCCACGGGCTGGGCAATTCGCCAAGGGCGTGGTGCACGCGCGACTGTCCTTTGAACCACTCCTTGGCATCCCGACAACAGCCGTCCGGGTGAGACTGGATGACAGTCGGACTCAGTGGTTTGAATTTCGCCAACGCACTCTGAATCTCGGCCTGCTCGGGAACCGTCACGGCGATTCGCGCCAAATTGAGCTTACTAAGTCTGTCGTTCATAACTGCTCCCTGTACCAAACCTATAACTCATGCTCGCCTCATAGGCGCCGGCATGCGAAAAGATCAAGAAATCGCCCTCGCGCGTTTCGGCAGGAAGCAAGATGCCGTTGGCCAGGATATCGTGCTCCATACACACTCGGCCGAGAATCCTGCCCACACCGCTGGTCAATTTCGTGAGCTTGCCGGCAGGGTTCAAGTGATAGACATTGCGGGCAAAGTCGACGGCCAGTGGCAGCTCGGCCAGACAGGCGTCCGCAACGACCTCGCGCACATGACCTTCGCCACGCCGCTCTAGCACCCTGGCAACCAACACCTGAGATTGTTCGCAAATCGCCTTGCCGGGCTCGATGATCACTTCTTGAACCTGGCTCAAGATAGTTTGGATGTCGCCAAGCAATGGGGCTAGTACATCTGCGACGAACGGTTGAAAGCTTTCGCTGGTCCAGCCGCCACCGATGTCACAGATAGATACCTTGCGGCCACAGATATTTTCAAGAGTTCGTGCTTGCTCCAAAAACGCCTGGGTTTGCCGTAGCCACAACTTCTGTCCCGTGATACTGCTCTGCTGGTGCTGATGGATACCGAAGCCAACCTCCGATGGAAGGTGTTCGCGCACGGCCGCGGCGATCCTCTTGAATTGCTCTAAGGACTCCATTTGAAGGCCGAATCTGGAGTTCACATCAAACGGCCTCAAGCGCAAACCGATATTCTTCGCAACCAGCGGCCGGAGCTTGCAAAGGCGAACGAATGACTCTATGCTGTCTGCAAAAACAACATGAATGGCCTGTCCTTCGAGATGTTTTTCCACCAAAGGTACAGGTCCGTTGTACACCATGTCCTCGTACCGAAAGCCAACCTCGCGCGCCCATAGCAACTCCTCCATGCTGATGCCCTCGGCGCGGAAGCCCGCTTTGAGTGCCGCCTCCATCAAGCGACGATCGGGATTCGTTTTGATGCTGTAGGCTGGGCTCAAGCGAACCGGTCGACGCT
>RFWA01000227.1 GCA_009922295.1 Betaproteobacteria bacterium | reverse complement strand
GCAGCGCCAACAAACCTGGATCGCCAAAACAGCCTATCAAAACCACGTCTGGCCGGGGCTGGGGCGGCAGCAGGGCCGCTGCCCAGGTATCGAGCACGGCATGCGCCGCCACCGCGTAGCTCGCCTCACAGGCGATATAGGGCGCGCCAAAGCGCGCTGACAGCGTGCGCACATCGGCCTGCTGATGCACGGCTTGCTGAATATGCTTTTGCAACAAAGCGCTGACTGCGCTGGAGGTGTTGGGGTTGATGACCAGCAAATGGCGCCTGGCAACGCGAGCCCCTGATGACTGGGCTGGGCGAATCACGCTGGCCGGCCTTTTTGTTGCCTTCGCTCCAGCCAAGAACCCAGGCCGAGCGCTGCGCCCATCACCACAAACGACACCACCGTGGTGACTGTGCCCAGCGCATAAATGGATGGGGTGGTGACGGTTGTCGTCAAGCCCCCTGCGAGGTGCGTGCGATTTCATCCCAGCTCAGGGTAAAGCCAAACATGCCCACCCCCACCACGGCAGGCGCGATCAGGGGCAAGACCACATGGCTGAAGGTTTGCCACGGGCTTGCGCCGAGATCACGGGCGGCTTCCTCGTAGGCTGGATTAAAGCGGTTGAACACGGCAAACATGATGAGCAGGCCAAAAGGCAAAGTCCAGGTCAGGCCGGTAGCCTAGCAACCCGGTCAGAGCCACATGCACGCAATCGGCCGGGGTGCCGTTGATGTAGCGAAAGCCCTCGCCGCCCCGCGACACATAAAGAGGAGAATGCAGGGTCAAGGCATTGGATTTGGCGCTGTTGTTCTGCTCCGGCGCCACCACTTCCACGTCGGCCACATCTTTGAGGGCCTGGTAGAGCGCGATGATCCCGGGCGCCTGGTAGCCGTCGTCGTTGCAGATAAGAATTTTCATGGTTCGGGGCTGGTTGTGACTGATTGTAGAGGCCCAACTCAGCCCTGACAGTGGTCACTCGCGGGACATTTTGGCAGGAGCTCGGCCTCTATCATGCGCAGCAACTTTCGGAGTGAACCCCATGCATGCTTGGCTTTGTGACAACCCTGTGGGCGTCGATGCCCTGACCTGGAAAGAACTGCCTACGCCAACACCCAGCGCCGGCGAGGTGCTGGTCGAAATCCATGCCGCCAGCCTGAATTTCCCAGACCTTTTGATCGTACAAAACAAGTATCAGATGAAGCCTGCGCTACCTTTTGTGCCGGGCTCTGAGTACGCAGGCTTGGTTCAAGCCATTGGTGCCGGCGTGACCCACCTGAAGGTCGGCCAACCCGTAGCCTGCCTGTCGGGCACCGGCGGCTTCGCAACCCACACGCTGGCACCGGCGGCTCTTTGCATGCCATTGCCGGCGGGCTTTCCCATGGTCGATGCGGCAGCCTTCATCATGATCTACGCCACCTCCCACCACGCCTTGGTGGACCGGGCCCAACTCAAGGCCGGTGAAACCGTCCTGATCCTAGGCGCCGCTGGCGGCGTTGGCACCTCTGCCATCCAGATCGCCAAAGGCTGCGGCGCGCGGGTCATCGCAGCCGCCTCCAGCGACGACAAATGCGCACTGTGTGCCTCGATTGGTGCCGATGCGACCATCAACTACAACAGCAGCAACCTGCGCGAAGCCGTCAAGACCCTGACCGCGGGCAAAGGACCCGATGTCATCTACGACCCGGTTGGGGGCGATTACAGCGAGCAGGCCTTTCGCTCGATTGGTTGGCGCGGGCGCTACCTGGTGGTCGGCTTTGCCGCAGGCCCCATTCCCTCGCTGCCCCTCAATTTAGCGCTGCTCAAAGGCGCGTCAATTGTGGGTGTGTTCTGGGGCGATTTCGCCAAGCGCGAACCCAAAGCCAACGCCGCCATGATGGCCGAATTAGCACAGTGGTACGGCCAAGGCAAGATCAAACCGGTGATCGACCGCACGATGCCGATGGCCGAACTCAAGGCGGCCTTTGCACACATGGGTTCCCGTGGCGTCAAGGGCAAGCTGGTCATGGTGAACTGAAAGCCGAACTGGTCAGCCAGGCAAGCGCTGCAGGTGCGCACGCATCTGCTCAGCCAGCCGCTGAACCAGCGCCGCATCGGTGGCGGTGGCGGCGGCCAAGATGATGGTCACCGCCGGCAGCGCGGCAAAGCCCTGCGCCGGCGTGAGCACCATGGCATCGGCTGGCACACCACTTTGGGCCACCACCGACACCGCAAAACCAGCGCGCACCGCCGCCTGAATGGCGGACATGCTGCGGCTGGTACAAACAATCCGGTGTGATCGCGGCGGTGCTTCCTCAGTTGCGCTAAGGCCCACTTACGAAAAATGCAGCCTTCAGGGAAAAACGCCACGGGCAGGCAAGCCGCCAAGTGCACATCGTGTTGGGCCGATGCTGTCCAGACCACCTGTTCGGTCCGAAGCACCGCCCCCTCTTGCGTGTCGGTTTCTGCCGACAAAATCGCCAGGTCAAGCTGCCCGTCAGCCAACATCGGCCTCAGTTCAGCGCTGGGAGCGCACAGCACCTCGATGTGCGCCCGCGGTGCCAGGCGTGCCAGTGTGGCGAGCAGCGGGGTCATGAGCACCGGTATGTAGTCGTCTGGCAAGCCGACTCGCAGCGCCCCGCCAATGTCAGTCGCCTGGAAATGCGCCACTGCCTCTCCTTGCAGCGCCAAAATGCGGCGCGCGTAGCGGACCAGCTCGGTGCCGTCGTGGGTAAGGACGAGCCGGCGCCCCTGGCGCTGCAGCAGCTCGCGCGCCAGGGTCTGGGCCAATTTGGATAGGTGCAAGCTGACGGCCGATGGCGTTTTGTGCACCAGTTGCGCGGCCCCCTTGCAGCTGCCAGCCTCAGCAAAGGCTATCCCATGTTGAAGCTACAGATCCGAAAAATCGTCATCCAAATTGAAGAAACTTGCCTTGAAATGGGCCGTGAGGTGTCGCCGCCCTCTCGTAAGGTCACAGTCGCCGCAGTCATCACCAACCCCTATGCCGGCCAGTACGTTGAAGACCTGTCCCAACTTTACGCGCTAGGTGCAGAAATCGGCGGCTTACTGGCGCAACGGGGTGTTGCGGCTCTCGGGGTCGCCCCGGACGACGTACAAAGCTATGGAAAGGGCGCCATCGTCGGCACCGCCGGTGAACTGGAGCACGCCGCAGCGCTGATCCACCCCAGTTTCGGCGCCCCGGTGCGTGCGGCTGTGCATGAGGGCAAGGACATCATTCCTTCTACCAAAAAAATGGGAGGGCCAGGTGCCGTGATCGTGATGCCGGTCACCAACAAGAACCGGATCTGGAACTTTGACGACATGGACGCCGCCGAAATCGTGATCCCCGATGCGCCGCACGCCAATGAAGTGGTGGTGGCGCTGGTACTGGGCATCGGAGGGCGCCCGCTGCACCGCATCGGACCCGCCAAATAAACACCGCCAAGGAGCGCCTCATGTTCAAAGCTATCATCCTGCTCAAGCGCCGCGACGACACCACCCTGGAGGAGTTTGCCCACTGGTGGCTGGTCGACCATGCGCCGCTGGCCAAGGCCCTGGCCGGCGTGCGCGGCGCCACCTTCAACCTGGTGGCAGGCGACGGCAGCGGCGCCTATGACGGCATCTCGGAACTCTGGTTTGACGACCAGGCGGCGTTTGAGGCGGCCTACGCCACCGACCACGGCCGGGCCGTGGCAGCCGACTCCATGGCGCATGTGTCTCGCCGTGAGCGCCTTTTTGTCGCCGAGCACGTGCTCGTGCCGCACCACTGAATCCCACCCTTCCCACCTGACGGAGCATCTACATGGGCAATATTCTTAATGACAAGCTGCTGGCGCGCGACCACCGCCACCTGGTGCATTCACTGCACAGTGAAAAAACTCACCTCGATGGCAAGGTGTGGGTCAAGGGCGAGGGCTGTGAGCTGATCGACGCCGATGGCAACCGCTACATAGACGCCATGTCTGGCCTGTGGAACGTCACCCTGGGCTACAGCCAGCCCACGCTGGTAGCGGCCGCCGCGGCGCAAATGGGGACGCTGGCCTATGCCTCGGGCTATTCCGGCAGCAGCAACCTGCAGGCCATGGCGCTGGGGGAACGGCTGGCAGGGCTGACCTACCCCAACATCAACCGGTTTTTCTTCACCTCCGGTGGTGGTGAATCCACTGACAGCACGATCAAAACGGCGCGCTACTACTGGAAAGCCATGGGCAAGCCGGGCAAGGTGAAAACCATCAGCCAAATGGGCGGCTACCACGGCACCACACTGGCCGCCATGTGCGCCACAGGGCTGCCCGCCTACTGGCCAGCGTTCGAGCCGCGCATGCCCGGCTTCGTGCACATTCCCAACTACGACCCCTACCGCTACCCGGTCGGGCCGGGGCAGGACCCGGCCACATCTGCCGCCGACGAATTGGAGCGCGCCATTTTGGCTGAAGGCGCTGATACCGTCGCCTTGTTCCTGGTTGAGCCGGTATGCGGTGGCGGCGCCTATGTGCCACCTTCGGGCTACTTCAAACGCATCCGGGAGATTTGCGACAAATACGACGTGCTGCTGGCGGCCGACGAGGTCATCACCGGCTTTGGCCGCACTGGGCGCATGTTTGCGCTGGACCACTGGGGTGTCCAACCGGACCTGATGCAATTCGCCAAAGGCATTACCAGCGGCTACGTGCCTCTGGGCGGCGTCGGTCTGTCAGACCACATTGCCGACGTATTTGACCGGGCTGGCTCCGACCCCTGGATGCACTGC
>RFWA01000226.1 GCA_009922295.1 Betaproteobacteria bacterium | reverse complement strand
CGGCGCCAAGTCCGTGCTGTGCATCAAGGTGCTTGGCGGGTCCAAGCGTCGTTATGCCAGCGTTGGCGACGTTATCAAGGTCAGCATTAAAGAGGCGGCACCGCGCGGCCGCGTCAAAAAAGGCGAAATTTACAGCGCTGTCGTTGTTCGCACTGCCAAGGGTATTCGCCGCAGCGACGGTTCCCTGGTGAAGTTCGATGGCAATGCAGCGGTGCTGCTCAACGCCAAGCTGGAGCCCATCGGCACCCGCATTTTTGGCCCGGTCACACGTGAATTGCGCACTGAAAAATTCATGAAGATCGTATCTCTGGCTCCAGAAGTTTTGTAAGGACGCGCCATGAACAAGATTCGAAAAGGCGACGAGATTACCGTGATCGCGGGTCGCGACAAAGGCAAGCGCGGCAAAATTACATTGCGCATAGACGACTCGCACGTATTGGTCGAGGGCATCAATATGGTGAAGAAGCACACCAAGCCTAACCCCATGAAGGGTACGACTGGCGGTATCGTCGAAAAATCCATGCCCATTCACCAGTCCAACGTAGCAATTTTCAATGCTGCAACGGGCAAGGCGGATCGGGTTGGCATCAAGTCACTGGCAGACGGTAAACGCGTTCGTGTTTACAAATCCAGTGGTGAAGAAATCAAGGTGGCATAACCATGGCTCGTTTGCAACAACACTACCGCGAGAAAGTCGCGCCGGAACTGATGGCCAAATTTGGCTACACGTCCCCCATGCAGGTGCCGCGCCTGTCCAAGATCACGCTGAACATGGGCGTGAGCGAGGCAGTCGCAGACAAGAAGGTCATGGACCACGCCGTCAGCGACCTGACCAAAATCGCCGGTCAAAAGCCCGTTGTCACCAAGTCCAAAAAAGCCATCGCCGGCTTCAAGATTCGTGAAGACCAGGCCATTGGCTGCATGGTGACTCTGCGTGGCGTCCAGATGTTTGAATTTCTTGATCGCTTTGTGACGGTGGCATTGCCCCGAGTGCGTGACTTCCGGGGTATCTCGGGACGCGCGTTTGACGGCCGTGGCAACTACAACATTGGCGTTAAAGAGCAGATTATTTTTCCTGAAATCGAGTACGACAAGGTCGACGCCTTGCGCGGTCTCAATATCAGTATTACCACAACGGCAAGAACTGACGAAGAGTGCAAGGCGCTACTTGCAGGTTTCCGTTTCCCCTTCAAGAACTGAGGTGACCCGTGGCTAAGATGGCTTTAATCGAGCGCGAACTCAAGCGCGACAAACTGGTTGCCAAGTACGCAAAAAAACATGCGGAGCTGAAAGCGACGGCGGGTGACGCCAAGCGCAGCGATGAAGAGCGGGCAGCCGCTCGCCTAGCGCTGCAAAAGCTCCCGCGTAACGCCAACCCGACGCGTCAGCGTAACCGTTGTGCGATCACGGGGCGTCCTCGCGGCACCTTCCAGCACTTTGGTTTGGCCCGCGCCAAGATTCGCGAAATGGCGTTTGCTGGGGAAATCCCCGGCATAGTCAAAGCCAGTTGGTAAGCGGTAGGAGACATAACTATGAGCATGAGTGATCCCATCGCCGACCTGCTGACGCGCATTCGCAATGCGCAGATGGTTGCAAAAACAACCGTCAGCGTGCCATCTTCCAAGGTCAAAGTTGCCATCGCGCAAGTTTTGAAAGACGAAGGCTACATTGATGGCTTCAAGGTAAGTACCGTCAAGGGCAACCCTGAGCTTGAAATTGCGCTCAAGTATTACGCTGGCCGCCCCGTGATTGAGCGCATCGAGCGCGTCAGTCGCCCCGGCCTTCGCGTCTACCGTGGCAGCGATGCCATCCCGCAAGTCCAGAACGGCCTGGGTGTGGCGATCGTCACTACGCCCAAGGGCGTGATGACTGATCGCAAAGCACGTGCTACCGGTGTCGGTGGCGAAGTCCTTTGCTACGTCGCCTGAAGCGTGACATTGAGGAGAAAAAGAGATGTCTCGTGTAGGAAAAATGCCGGTCGTTGTGCCCACGGGTGTGGACGTATCGGTCAAAGAAGATCAAATCAGCGTCAAGGGTGCCGGCGGCGCCTTGGTGCTGACACAAAATGCGTTGGTGAAGGTTAGCAGCGACGCTGGCAAGCTGAGCTTTCTGCCAGCCAATGATTCCCGCGAAGCCAATGCCATGAGCGGCACCATGCGCCAGTTGGTGAACAACATGGTCTTAGGTGTCACCAAGGGCTTTGAGAAGAAGCTGAATTTGGTTGGCGTGGGCTACAAGGCGCAGGCTCAAGGGGCCAAGCTCAATTTGACCGTGGGCTACTCCCACCCGGTCAACAAGGATATGCCTGCTGGGATCACAGTGGCTACACCTACTCCGACCGAGATCGTCATCAAAGGTGCAGACCGTCAGAGGGTTGGCCAGGTGGCTGCCGAGATTCGTGCGATTCGTCCGCCAGAGCCCTACAAGGGCAAGGGCATCCGTTACTCGGACGAAAAAATCACGATCAAAGAAACCAAGAAGAAATAAGGAGTTGCAACATGTTGAGCAAAAAACAGCAACGTCTTCGCAGAGCCCGGCAAACCCGGATCAGGATTGCAACCCAAGGGGTGGCGCGTCTGACGGTGAACCGAACCAACCTGCACATCTACGCCAGTGTCATTTCTGGCGATGGCGGAAAAGTCATTGCAACCGCGTCAAGTGCAGAGCCCGAAGTTCGCAAAGAGCTTGGTGGCTCCGGGAAAGGCGGCAACGTGGCGGCGGCCCAGATGATCGGCAAACGCTTGGCTGAGAAAGCGCGAGCCGCTGGTGTGGAAAAAGTAGCATTTGACCGGGCCGGTTTCGCATACCACGGTCGCGTCAAAGCGCTGGCGGATGCAGCCCGCGAAGCTGGCTTGCAGTTCTAAGCAGATCGGAAATAAAGATGGCTAAAGTACAAGCGAAGATGCAGGGTAAGGCCGAAGGGCCTGAAGACGGCCTGCGCGAAAAGATGATCGCGATCAATCGCGTCACCAAAGTGGTCAAAGGCGGCCGGATTCTCGGTTTCGCCGCGCTGACCGTCGTCGGTGATGGAGATGGTCGTATCGGCATGGGCAAGGGCAAGTCGAAAGAAGTGCCTGCCGCCGTTCAAAAGGCGATGGAAGAAGCACGTCGCAACATGACGAAGATATCGCTTAAAAATGGCTCGATTCACCACAAGGTGATGGGGCAGCACGGCGCAGCGTCGGTCATGATGGCACCAGCCCCCAAGGGGACCGGCATCATTGCGGGCGGCCCAATGCGGGCGGTGTTTGAGGTGGTCGGTATCACGGACATCGTGGCGAAAAGCCATGGCTCTACCAACCCCTACAACATGGTTCGTGCCACCCTTGACGCTCTGTCACATGCCACGACGCCGTCGGCTGTTGCAGCCAAGCGTGGCAAGTCCATCGAAGACATCTTCGCATAACCGGGGCTTGAATCATGACTACACCACAAACCGTCAAGGTCCAATTGGTTCGCAGCCCCATCGGTTGCAAAGAATCGCACCGGGCAACCGTCAGGGGTCTGGGCTTGCGCAAAATCCGCAGCACCAGCGAACTGGTCGACACGCCCGAAGTGCGCGGCATGATCAACAAGATCAGTTATCTGGTCAAAGTGCTTTAAGGGATTGATGATGGAACTCAACGGCATCAAGCCAGCAGATGGCGCCAAGCAGCTGGTCGTGGCCACAAGGGTCAAAAATCACGTGCAGGTGGCTACCATAAGGTCGGCTTTGAGGGCGGTCAAATGCCTATGCAGCGTCGGCTCCCCAAGCGCGGTTTCAAGTCTCATTTGCTCAAGTTCAATGCTGAGGTGACTCTGACAGCGCTTCAGCGTCTGGGTGCATCGGAAGTGAACTTGGTCACGCTGAAGCAGGCTGGCTTAGTCGGCGAGTTGGCCAAAGTGGTCAAGATCATCAAGACGGGCGAATTGACCATTGCTGTTACCTTGTCCGGCATAGGCGCCACAGTGGCAGCCAAAGCTGCGATTGAAGCCGCTGGCGGAAGCCTGAGCTGATTTGCGACTGGACGTATTGACTCGTGGCAACTAACGCAGCGCAACTGGCTAAAACCGGAAAATTCGGGGACCTGCGGCGCAGGCTCGTTTTCCTATTGTTGGCTTTGGTGGTCTACCGGATCGGGGCCCATATCCCTGTGCCCGGCATTGACCCTGCGCAGCTGCAGCAGTTTTTCAACGGCCAGCAGGGCGGCATCCTGGGCATGTTCAATATGTTCTCGGGTGGGGCCTTGTCACGCTTCACCGTGTTCGCCCTTGGCATCATGCCCTATATTTCTGCGTCGATCATCATGCAATTGATGTCGTACGTTTTGCCTGCGTTTGAGCAGTTGAAGAAAGAGGGTGAGTCCGGTCGCCGCAAGATCACGCAGTACACACGCTACGGCACGCTGGGTTTGGCGTTGTTCCAGTCGATGGGAATCGCGTTGGCCCTGGAGAGTTCGCCTGGATTGGTCATTGCTCCAGGCTTCGGTTTTCGTATTACGGCGATCCTGACCCTGACGGCGGGAACCATGTTTTTGATGTGGCTGGGCGAACAGATCACCGAGCGTGGTTTGGGAAATGGAATTTCCATCCTGATCTTCGGTGGTATTGCCGCAGGCCTGCCGAATGCTATTGGTGGACTGCTCGAGTTGGTGCGGACGGGCGCCATGAGCATCATCGTGTCCTTGTTCATTGTGGTGTTGGTCGCACTGGTGACCTTTTTTGTAGTGTTTGTCGAGCGCGGT
>RFWA01000225.1 GCA_009922295.1 Betaproteobacteria bacterium | reverse complement strand
CTTTTCTGGTCTATACCTCGGGCACCACCGGGGCGCCCAAAGGGGCCATGGTCAGCAACCGCAACCTGATGTTCCAGATCAACAGCGTGCCACAGTACTTGAACCTGCAACCGCTGGACCGCACCCTGTCCTTTTTACCCCTGTGCCACATCGCCGAGCGCATGAGCACCACCTACAACCCTCTGGCCCAGGGTCAGACCGTCCATTTCCCCGAGAACGCCGGTACGGTCTTCAATGATGTTCGCGAGGTCGCGCCGCACTTGATCTTCGGGCCGCCGCGGTTCTGGGAAAAAATGTACTCCCAGGTCACCCTGTACATGCAGGATGCGCTGCCTGTGGCGCGCAAGGTGTATGCCCAGGTACTCACTGAGGGCGCGGCCATGGCGCAGGCGCGGCTCGATGGTCGGCCCATCACCGGCTGGCGGGCCACGCGATATGCCTTGCTGCAAAAACTGGTGTTGTCCAATTTACGCAGCTTTCTGGGCTTGCAGAACATCAAGACCGCCATGACCGGCGCAGCGCCCGTGCCGCCTGACCTGTTGCGCTGGTACATGGCCGTGGGCATCGATTTGCTGGAAGCCTTTGGCATGACCGAAACCTGCGGTTTCTGCACCTCAATGCCGCCCGATCGCATCCGGATCGGAACTGCCGGCGTTTGCGCCCAGGGCACGGAGATCAGGCTGGGCGCCGATGACGAGGTGCTGGTGCGGGGACCCAATGTCTTCGCCGGCTATTGGAACCTGCCCGAGAAAACCCAGGAGACCATCGATGCCGAGGGCTGGCTGCACACGGGAGACTGCGGTTCTATAGACGCCGACGGTTTCCTGAGCATCAAAGACCGGCTCAAAGACATCATCATTACCTCGGGTGGCAAGAACATCACGCCCAGCAACATCGAGAACCACCTCAAGTTCAGCCCCTACATTGCGGACGCGGTGGTGATTGGTGAGGGCCGCCACTACCTGACCTGCCTAGTGATGCTGGACCAGGACAACGTGGCCAAGTTCGCCCAGGACCGGCAGGTGCCTTACACCGACTACGCCAGCATGACGCGCGCCCCTGAAGTGCTGGCCATGATCCGGGCCGAACTCGAGCAGGTCAACACCCGGTTGGCGCGGGTAGAGCAAATCAAGGATTTCCGCATCATTGCCCAGTTGCTGACAGCCGAGGACGACGAGCTCACGCCCACCATGAAGCTCAAGCGCAAGGTGGTGGCGAGCAAGTACGCGACTGTGATTGCCACCATGTACGCCACGCCCTGAGGCTGCAAGTACCACTATTTTTCACCTGTCGATTAACTAGAGAAGGAGACCGTCATGAAGCGTTATTTCAAATTTTTGCCAGCTGCCCTGCTGGCGACCATGCTGGGGACCACCGCGCACGCGGGCGGGGTCTCAGACAAAGAAATTGTCTTGGGCACCCACCTGGATCTGTCCGGCCCGGTGGCTGCGGGCATGCCGCACTTGCGCAACGGCATGCAGATGCGCATCGACGAAGTCAATGAGGCTGGCGGCATCAATGGCCGCAAACTGCGCATCGTGGTGGAAGACAACGGCAGCCAGCCTCAACTGGCGGTTCGTGCCGTGGACAAGCTGATCCGCAGCGACGATGTCTTTGCCATCGTCAACCCATTTGGCTCCGGCCCGAACGCCGCTGCGGTGAAAAAGTCGGTGGATGCCGGCGTACTCTATTTTTCGCCTTGGGCGGCCTCGTCGGTGATCCAGCAGATTAGCGGCAACAGCCCGCTGCTGTTCACCACCACCCCCAACTACAACACTGTGATGCACAAAGGTGTCGACTGGATGGTCAAGAAATACGGCTCCAAGAAAGTGGGCTACATCTACCGCCGGCTACAAAGTGGCCGACATCGACTTCTCCTCCCAGGTGGCACGCATGAAGGCCGCTGGCACGGATCTGATCGTGATCGCCACCGTCACCCGCGAAACCGTGGGCATCATGTCGGAAGTGAAGAAGCTGGGTTGGAAAGACGTCAAGGTCTTGACCGGCAACCCTGGCCGCACCGGCATTGTTCTACAACTGGGCAAAGACACCGTGGAGGGCCTGTACGGCGTTGGCGTATGGAAAGCCGGTACCGAGGCACCCGAGGTCAAGGGCTGGAAAGACAACTTCAAGAAGCGTTTCAACAACATGGAACCCGATGAAAACGCCCTGCTGTCCTATGTCTACACCGACTGGTTCCTTAAGGGCCTGGCTGCCGCCGGGCGTGATGTGACTGCCGACAAAGTGGCTAAGGCATTACAGACCACCGGCTACGACGACAAGGGTCTGATTTTCTACGGCCCCAAGAGCTTCAAGGCCAACCACATTGACCCGGAGACAGTGCGCGTTGACCAAGCCACGGGTGGCCGCTGGGTCTCGGTCAGCGACGTGCTTCAGTGAGCGCCGCAGCTGTGATGGCGTCAAGACCAGCATGAGCAGCCCGGTCTTTGACCCGGCGCGCCTGGGCCCGCCACCCGGCGCCCGGGTAGCCGTCGTCGGAGGCTGTGGCGGCATGGGCCGCCAACTGGTACAGGCTCTGCTGGACACTGGCGTGGCGGTGGCGGTCCTGGACCTGCCCAGCTCCCTGGCGCAGAACCCACCGCCGACGCAGGTACTGTCTATTGCCATGGACGGCAGTGACGAGGCCAGCGTGGCGGCTGCCTTTGACACGCTGGCCCAGCACTGGACGGCGCTGGACGGCTTTGTCAACCTGGCCGGGTTTTTCAAAGGCTGGCTACCGATTGCTGACTTGTCAGTGGCAGTTTTTGACGAGATCATCGCTGGCAACCTGCGCTGCCATTTTCTGTGCGCCCGCGCAGCTTTGCCGATGTTGCAACGATCCGGCAACGGCGCCATGGTCAGCGTCGCCTCCACCATGGCGGTCGATGTCGTCAAGGGTTACACCCATTACGGGGCGGCCAAGGCCGGCGTTGTGGCCTTGACCAAGGGCCTTGCCCGCGAGAACGCACCAGGCGTTCGCGTTAATGCGGTTGCACCTGGCCTGACCAACACCGCCTTCCTGACCGGCGGCACCGGCCGCGAACAGATCTTCGACGGCATTGATGCCGACAAATATGGCAAGCGTGTCCCGATGAAACGCATGGCCGAGCCGCAGGACATGACTGGGCCTATCCTGTTCCTGCTGGGTCCGGCCGCGGCCTTCATCAACGGTGAAATGCTCATCGTGGATGGCGGCGTCTACACGCAGTAGCCCAGGCCCTACCCAGGATCTCGGCCCATGTCGGCAGCTGAAGACTGGGGCTTGGCCCTGCGGGGCAGCCACTTGGCGAAAGCGATCGACCGCATCACCGAACCCTGGTCGAACGCGATCATCCGCGCGGCCTTTTTGGGTGCCCGGCAGTTCGAGATGTTCCAGCAGGCACTGGATATCCCGCGCCAGACCCTGAGCCTGCGCCTGCGCGGCCTGGTCGAGATGGGTCTGCTGCGCCGGCACCAATACCAGACCCAACCGGTGCGCGAAGAGTACCGCCTCACATCGCTCGGAAAAGACCTGTACGGCCATGTGCTGACCAGCTGGCTCTGGGATCGGCTTTGGGGCGACCCGCATCGCTTGATGCCAAAGGCGCTGGTTCATCAGCGCTGCGGCCATGCGTGCACGCCCTTGCTTCTGTGCCCACACTGTAACGATCCCCTGTCGCTGGACAGGATGCAGCCGGTGCTTGCAGCCGGCGCCAGACCCGTGATACTGCGGACCGAGCGCAACCGGCGCTGGCGCAAGCCGCCGACAACAGGCGGGCCCACGCTTGAGCGTGACATTTTGGCCGTCATCGACGACCGCTGGTCGCTGCTGCTGGTGGCTGCGGCAACGCTGGGCTTGAGCCGCTACGACGAGTTTGCACAGGCCCTGGCCATCAGCAGCGCGGTGCTGGCCCAACGCCTGCAGCGTCTGTGCCTGCTCGATGGCCAAGCCCTGGCCAATGCACCAGACACCATCGCGTGGGTCCACAGCCCTTGCGGCCAAACCACGCGGGGGCAGGTGGCTTGCAGCCACTGCCGGCAAACCCTGCTGCCTCAGGAGGTGGTTCGACCGGCCGCACCCACGAAAGCCAAGCTCAACGACTGACGCGCAGCGTCGCATCCGAGCGCAGATGCAGGTCAGGCAGCAGTTCTAGCCCCAGCCCAGGCTTGTCGCTCAAGCTCAGCATGCCCTGCTTGACCACGGGTAAGTCAGTCACCAGTTCCTTGTACCAGCCGCTGTAGAAGGCCCGCACGCTCTCCTGCACCAGAGCGTTGGGCGCGTGCAACGACAGGTGGCTGGAGGCAGTCCAGACCACTGGCCCGGTGCAGTCATGCGGGGCCACGGGTAATTGCCAGGCGTCCGCCATGGCTGCAATTTTGCGTGCCTCGCTCAAGCCACCACACCAGCTCAGGTCCAGCATCACCACGCCGGCCACGCCGGTCTGCAGGTAGTCTTTGAAGGCCCATTTGTAGCTCAGCGTCTCGCTCGCACAGATCAGGGCCTCGCAGTCGCGCGCATACTGCTTGAGCAGGTCCAGGCTGTCCATGCGGATCGCGTCTTCATGCCAAAAGGTGTTGAAGGGTTTGAGCGCGCGCGCAATCTTTTGCGCCATCGGCAGGCGCCACAGGCTGTGGAACTCAACCATGATGTCCATGCGGTCCCCCACGGCCGAGCGGATCTTGCGAAACGGCTCCAGCGCAAGGTCCAGGTCGGCATTGCTGATGTACTGGCCATCGCTGCGCTCGGCCGCAG
>RFWA01000224.1 GCA_009922295.1 Betaproteobacteria bacterium | reverse complement strand
GCGCGCCGGGCCGCTCAGGCCAGCCGCCACCATGCCGCCCACTGTGGCGTCGGGCCCGAAGTGCGGCGGCTCAAAGGCCAGGGCCTGGCCCTGCTCAGCCAGCACGGCTTCGAGCTCGGCCAGCCGGGTGCCGGCCCGCACGGTCACTACAAGCTCGCTGGGCTCATAACTGCTGATGCCGGCCAAGGTCCGCACATCCAGCACCTCACCCTGGAAGGCCTGACCATAAAAGTCTTTGCTGCCGCCGCCCCGGATGCGCAACGACGTGCCCTCGGCAGATGCTGCCAGAATTTGATCGGCGAGCGGTCGGGTGGCGGTGTCCAAATCTTGCATAGCGCCGATGTTAGCGGTAGGCCCGCTCAGACCGGCTGAATTTTTTGCACGGCCAGTGTGACTGATTTTGCGGCCTTGGCGGCGGGTGCTGTAGCACACTGCCGCGGAACGCTCAGTCGGTGTAGAAATTCACAGGCAGGCCTGGTACCTCAACCCGCATTGAGATCACACAGCCGGATAGGGGAAAGGCCTGCAATTCAGCCGCGCTGCGGTTGTGGTGCGCGCTGGTGAGGTAGATGGTACACAGGTCGTCGCCGCCAAAGCAGGGCATGGTCGGGCACTGCACGGGTGTGGGCACCTCCGCCAGCAGCCGACCGTCTGCCGCAAATTGGCACAGCCGCCCGCCCTCGAACATCGCCACCCAGTAGTTGCCTTCAACATCCACCGCCGCGCCATCGGGCCTGCCCTGGTAGTCGGTTTGCTCAAACTGCCAGTCGGCCGGCTTGGGCGAAAACTGATGAAAAGTGCGCTGGGCGCTCAAGGTGTTGGTGGCGGGTTCCACGTCCCAGGCCCAGACCACATGGGCCGGCGTGTCAGCCCAGTAGAGTGTGCGGCCGTCCGGGCTCCAGGCCAGGCCGTTGGCAGTGGTGGCTGGCCCGGCTTTTCGGCTGAGTGTGGGGGTGCCACCGCCACGGCCGTCCAGACAAAACAGCGCAGCATCATGGGCGCTGCGGCTCTCGTCGATGGTGCCGATCCAAAAGCGACCCAACGCGTCACATTTGCCATCGTTGGCGCGCATCCGGCTGGGGTCGTAGTCCATGGTGGCAATGCGCGGCTCAGTGGGCAGGTCCCAGGTCTCGATCGTGCCCAGGTAGACATTGGCTCGCTGGATTTTTTTGCCCGGGATATCGACCCAGTACAACATCTGCTCGTGCGGGTGCCAGAAAGGCGATTCGCCCAGCTCGCAGGGTGTGGTGGAGAGTGCTTGCCAGGTCATGGTTGGTGCTCTATGTGGATGTGCATGTGGGCTGACATTGATTCGCTGGGTTGCAATTCGATCAGGCCGAGCGCGTCTGAGGCCATGCCTTTGGCTTGGATCAGTTGCAACGCATTGTTGACATGGCTCACCGGCTCGATGGCCACAAAATCCCGCGCCGGGTTGGTGAATACTACTAGCCGTTGCAAGTTGGAGCGGATGCGGATGCGCAGCAGTTCGTCTTGCAACTCCACACTGCCGGTCCAGCCGTCAAAGCAGTGGTCCACATCAAGCCCCGCGCAGTCAGTGTCCAGACCAGAGGCCGGCAGGCGGTGCGTGGGTAGCCTGCCAGCGCCCATCTCCCAGCGACCAGCAGATGCAAGTCGCAGGTGGCTGCCTGGGCGCTTGACAAAGTTGGGGTGAAACCCCAGGCCGGCTGGCATCGGCGCCTCAGACGGGTTGGTCAGTGTCATGCGCAGGGTCAAACCCTGGTCCGAGAGTTCAAACACCTGCTCGGCTGCAAAGGCGAAGGGCCAGGCTGCATCGGCTTGATGGTTATAGGCCAGGTGTGCTTGCCTCGCGTCGACCTGCAGCACGGTCCAGGGCCTCTGCCAGCCTACGCCGTGAATGGCATGGGGTTCAGGCGCGCCATTGGGCAGCAGGGTGTGGCTGCGACCCGCCCAATTGAAAGTGGCATGGCCGATGCGGTTGGAGAAGGGCACCAGCGGGTAGCTGCCCGCCGCACTGACCTGCTGCAAGGCCGGGCCGGGGGTCGAACGCAGTACTGGAACATCATCCAGCCAAAGGCCAGCAATGCTGCCACCCACAGCGGGGGCTTTGGCCCCGGCGGGTGTTAACCCTCAAGAAAAAGTGTCTTAGCGGTTGTAGGCGGTCTCGCCGTGGGCGCTGATGTCCAGGCCTTCGCGCTCGTCTTCTTCGCTGACGCGCAGGCCGATCGTCATGTCGACCAGCTTGTAGGCAATGAAGGACACAACGCCAGACCAGACGATGGTGACCAGCACGGCCTTGAACTGAACCCAGACCTGGGCGGCGATGGAGTAATCCGCCGCGGTCACCATGCCGGCCGTGACCCAGTCGGCCACGTAGCCGGGGCCGCCCAGAGCCGGCGAGTTGAACACGCCGGTGAGCAGGGCGCCCACAATTCCGCCGACGCCATGCACGCCGAACACATCCAGCGTGTCATCCGCGCCCAGCATCTTCTTGAGCGCATTGACACCCCACAGGCAGGCAAAGCTGGCAACAGCGCCAATCACCAGGGCGCCACCGATGCCAACGTTGCCCGCAGCCGGGGTGATAGCCACCAACCCGGCGACGGCGCCAGAAGCGGCACCCAGCATGGAGGCCTTGCCGCGCATCAGCGCCTCGCCCACGCACCAGGCTAGGACTGCGGCTGCGGTCGCACCAAAGGTGTTGATGAAAGCCAGTGCGGCAAAGCCGTTGGCTTCGAGTGCCGAACCGGCGTTGAAGCCGAACCAACCTACCCACAGCAGCGAGGCGCCGACCATGGTCAGCGTCAGGCTATGCGGTGCCATGGCTTCCTTGCCGTAGCCGATGCGTTTGCCGACCATGAAAGCGCCGACCAAGCCCGCCACTGCGGCGTTGATGTGCACCACCGTACCGCCGGCAAAGTCCAGCGCGCCGGTTTGCCAGAGGTAGCCGGCTTTGGCGTTCATGGCGTCAACCACGTCCTTGGCGGTGTAGGCGTCGGGGCCCATCCAGAACCACACCATGTGTGCGATCGGGGCGTAGCTGAAGGTGAACCACAACACCATGAACGCGATCACAGCCGAGAACTTCATGCGTTCTGCAAACGCGCCAACAATCAGGCAGCCCGTGATACCCGCAAAGGTGGCCTGGAAGGCGGCAAAAACAATCTCAGGAATGACCACGCCCTTGCTGAAGGTGGCGGCATTGGCAAATGTGCCAGCGGCGTTGTCCCAGACGCCTTTCATGAACAGCCGGTCAAAGCCGCCAAAGAAGCGTCCGCCTTCGGTGAAGGCCAGGCTGTAGCCATAGAGGAACCACAACACCACGATCAGCGAGAAGGTCACCATCACTTGCATCAGCACCGACAGCATGTTTTTGGAACGAACCAGGCCGCCGTAGAACAGGGCCAGGCCGGGCACCGTCATCAGGATCACCAGCAGCGTGGAGACCATCATCCAGGCGGTGTCGCCCTTGTTGGGCACCAGCACCGGGGCTGATGCGGCGGCTGCAGGTGCCGCTGCCGCGGGTGCAGCAGCGGCTGCCGAGGCTGCAGCTGCCGCAGGTTCCGCAGCCTTGGCTTCAGACGTGGCAGGTGCCGGGGCTGCGGTTTGCGCCATCACGGTGCTACCAAAGAGCAGGCTGAGGCCCAGGGTCAGGGAAAGGAGTATTTTTTTCATGTCAGGCTTTCTTGTCTGCTGGGTTCAAAGGGCTTCCTTGCCGGTCTCGCCGGTGCGGATGCGGACCACCTGTTCAAGGTCATAGACGAATACCTTGCCGTCGCCGATCTTGCCGGTGCGGGCGGCGCCCTCGATAGCTTCGATCACGCGGTCGGTCAGCTCGTCAGCCACGGCGGCCTCGATCTTGACCTTTGGCAGGAAGTCCACCACATACTCGGCGCCCCGGTACAGCTCGGTATGGCCTTTTTGGCGGCCGAAGCCCTTGACTTCGGTGACGGTGATGCCTTGCACACCGATGGCCGACAGGGCTTCGCGCACCTCGTCGAGTTTGAAGGGTTTGATGATGGCGGTAACGAGTTTCATGCGCTCTTCTCTCAATGTGGTGTTGGAATCAAAAGCTGTATTTGAGGCTGGCAACTAGGCCGCTTTTGCCCAGGTTGTCGACGGTGGCAGTTTTGTAAAAACCGTCTTTGGCATTTGTCCCGATCGCGCTCAACGAGGCGGAGATGCCGTTGCCAAAGTCTTTGCCCAGCGTGAGCGAGTAGTCGGTGTAGTCGCCAGAAGTCGACTGATTTGGGATGATCTGACTTCCGATGTGAGGCGTCAGTGAGAAACCATTGCCGATGTCAAATGTCGCGGCAATTTCCATGTACTGGCTGCCGCTGCTGTTGGCGTTTGCCACAAAATTGCCTAAGCTCCGGCTGTACTTGGCCGTCACCACGCCATAGGTCAGCGCAGCGTAGATTTCTGTGGTGTTGGCGTTGGTCGCGGCGTTGTTCGACGGGTAGAGGTAGGCGATGAGGCCGACATCAAAGCCGAGGTCTTTCGCTAGCTCACCCTTGTAGCCGCCGTAAAGGTCGACTTCGAGAGAACCCTCGGTCGCGCCCGCAAAGTCCTTAACCCAATTCACATTGGAGCCCCAGACGCCGGCATAGGCACCGCTCTTGTGCGAAAAATCAACACCGCCTTGAACTGCAGGCTTGAAGGAGGTTTGGGCAATGCTGCGGAACCGGTAATCGGTGGTGACGCCGACGTTGTAGGCCAGGGTGTAGTCCGGCTCCGCAGCCATGGCCTGGGTGCTGACAA
>RFWA01000223.1 GCA_009922295.1 Betaproteobacteria bacterium | reverse complement strand
GGTGCCGTTGACCTCTAAACCCACAATCATCTTGAGGATGGCAATGGCGTCTTGCAGGTTGACTGCGGCTGATGTGGCTGTGGCTTCTGCACTGGGGATGGCTCGGCTGGCTGTCAGGCTGAGACTGGTGCCCATGACGGCCGCAAAGCTGGCTGTGCCAGCAGCACTTGACACTTGGCTGACACTTCCAGCGCCCACCGTGACACCATCCAGCAGGGTGTGGGCTTTCCAGCTGTAGGCCAACACGTCGACGGTTTTACCGTCAGCAACGGCCGAGCTTGAGCCACTCAGAACCTGCTCCGCCGTACCCTGCAGGTCGGTGTAGCTGGCCGCCACCGAGATGGATTTACCAGCATGGGTCGCACCCAGCAACAAAGTGCTGCCAGTTGAGTTAGCGATATTGGCATCATCGGCCCGCCACTGGTAGCTGACTGTGCCCATGCCATCGGCATCAGCCAAGGTGTTGCTGGCGGTCAAGGTCTGGCCAGTGCTTGCGGTACCCGAGATGGTCACGCTGCCTGTGGGGGCATCGTTGACGTTGGCAATAGTCGCAGGCGCGCTGTAGACAGTCTCCTTGGTGCCCTGCCCGTCCACATAACTGACCTCCAGGCGGACTTTCTTGCCTGCATCTGCATCGCCCAGCAAATAGCTGGCTGTAGTTGCCAGACCGATATCGGTCCAGCTTGTGCCATCAGTGCTGCGCTGCCAGTTGTAATTGAATTTACCCAGTACGTCCAGGTCTGCTACGCCTGAGGTAACGGCGCTCAGGGTTTGGTCTTCGGTGGGCGTGCCGCCCAGCGTAGGAACACCGGTGGGCAGCGAGTTTGTAGGGTCTGAGATGGCAACAACAAAACTGGTCAGGGCATAACCGTCGTACTGACTGTCTGTGCTGACTACACGAAAGCTGATCTGCCCGGTGTGAGCGCCCTCGGTGGTCTGGTTGTTTCGCGCGGTTACCGTAACGTTTTGTACGGTCGCGTAGTTGCTGGTTGTAAAGGTCAAAACGCTGCTGCTGAAAACAAAAGGCGTTTTGCTGGCATCCTGCTCCAAATAGACTTTGACATCAGCCGTCGGCGCTGCACCTAGACTAAAGCCAAGTACTTCGGTGCTGCTCGCTCTGCCCTCTTCCAGCGCAAGGGTTCCGTCATTGGTGGCGGTCACGCCAACGCTGCTGCTCACCACCCGAAGGGTCTGCACCATCACCGAGCTGGCCCCAGAGTTGTCCAGTGCGCCGCTGGAGTCAAAGGCCTGCAGAGCCAAGCTCAGGTTGCCGGTAACGCTGCCAGGCACCACATAGGCCTTGGCCATTTGCGCAGCCGTCAGGCTCGCTGTGCTGCCCAATGCGAAGGTGGTACTTGTCGTTCCATTTGACTCAATCAGCTGAATGCTGGCGCCCAGGTTTGCAGTCTCGCCGGTGGCCTTGCTCAGCGCCACCTTGAAGTTCGCAACGGTTTGGCCTGCATCAGCGTCGGTGGCCGTATACAGGGTGCTCAAGGCCACTTTGCTGTCAGCGCCGGCTTTGACCGAGCGTGTTACACCGGTGTTTTTTTGGTCGTAGGGCTGGCTGGAGGTCACCCCGTCAATCGTGACGAGCGGGCTGTCATTGAGGTCAAGCGTGGCGCCGCTCAAGCGCAGCTTGTATGCGCCGGTGTCTACCGTCACGCCAGAGGCCTTCGACACGTCCACAACAAAGGTGGTGGCTGTGGTGTATTTGGCAAAATCAATGGTAAAGCTGCGCGAAGCACCGGCGGTGCCACTGATGGCGGTGCCCTGAACATTGGTAAGCGGCTGGTCGCCAGTCCACTGGGTCAGCTTGATGTCCCATTTGGGCGAGGTGTTGGAGCCGCTGGCCGCAGAGAAATCGAGCGTCAGGCTGCCAGTCATGGTGGCCGTGCTGAAAACCCAAAAATCGTGGTCATTGGCATCCGACAAGGCGCCAGTCATATAGGCGTTTTCAACCGGGCGGTTTTGGTCTGAGGTGGCGCTGGCGATGGCTTCGTCTTTGCTGCCGTTCTCACCGGTACTCTCAATGGTCTTGAGTACCGTGGCGCGGATGTTGTAGTCTGTTTCGATCCAGCTGTTGGCTACCACCTTGGCAAAATAGGTGCCCGCCGCGCTGACCTGCCCGGTGAACGAGGTCGTAGACCCACCAACCAGGGTTTGGGCCGGGTCAAAGGCCAAAGCGGTCGACGCCGCCAAGCTGCTGGGCAGGGCGGTGGTCAGGGTCAGGGTGGAGCCGCCAGCACTGATGGGCGTGGCACTGCTGACGGTGTAGATGGCGCTGTCGGCCGCGCTCGTGACAAAGCTGAAGCGGCTGCCAACCGGTACATCAGCGGTGAGGCCAGTCACCTTCAGGCTTGTGCCCGTGTTGCTGGCACCATCCACCAGGGGCGCGCCACTGACGGTACTGGTTAAAGACCGAAGGTAGTCGCCGTTGCCGTCGAGCAGCGCAAGGCTCCAATGCTTGGTGTCGGTGACCAGCAGGTTGCTCAGGTCAATTTTGATCAGCGCGGCGCTGGTGGTGTCGATCTTGAAGTAATCAACATCAGCCGAACTGGCCAGAGAGGCCGTCAACCAGCCCGAGCCCAGGCGGTCTGGCGTTGCCGCTGTGGTGTCGTTGGAGGTGCCTTTGATCAGGGGGTGTTCTTGTTCGTAAGCCATGGTTTTTCCTACTGGTCAGTTGGGTTGTAAAGCTGTGAATCAAATGGCGGTCAAGACGCCGAAGTTCTCAAGCTTTAAATCGTCCACCAACACCCCAACCAGCCTCAGGCTATTGCCCAGGCCCAGATCAAAAAGCACATCGGCCCCCTGCTGAGTGCCCTTCGCCATCAGTTTGCTGGCTGTGTCTACACCGCTCGCATTCAGGCCATCGGTATCGTTCAAGCCCAACACCGCTGTAATGATGTCGCCCCCGGCGCCAGCCGCAAAACCCCGTACCTCATCGCTGCCGCTGCCGTCAGCAATCACAAAACGGTCTGCTCCCAGGCCACCACTGAAGATTTCATTGCTGGCCGTGGACCGCAAAATATCGGCCAGTTCTGTGCCGGTAACCTTGGTTACCGTGGTCAGGCCGTTGTCACCAAACACCGCCTTCTGGGCGGTTTTGAAAGACAAGTCCAGCGCCACATCGGTGAACAGCAGCTGCTCAATACCCCGCAAGGTATCGGTCTCCACCGTGCCGGTCTTGTTGGCCACCTCAAACCAGCGGTCGTAGGCCACAGCAGTTACCGCCAGTGTGGTGTCGGTGTTGCTCTCAGTCACGCTGACCACCGCGCCATCAGCCGGCGCCGTGCCCAGCGTGTCCGTGAGGGTCAGGGCCCAGTTGTCGGTACCACCGTCAACCACCGTTTTGGTGGCGGATTTGATGGTGTACCAAGCCGAGATGTCTCCCGCATCACTGGTGACGCCGTTGGCGTTGGCATCCACCACATAGCGCAATTGCTCTCCGGCAGCCAGCGTGACGCCATCGGTCGCCTTGATGTTGAAGCTGGTCCCAGATTGGCTTGCCCCGTTGACCGTGAAGGTGCCAGCGACAGCATGGCTGCCGTTGCCCGCTGTGCTGCTCACGCCCGCCAGAGAGTCAACGCTCTTGACCTGATAGTCAACTGTGGTCTGACCAAGGGTGGAAGTCACGCTGATAGTGGATGCCAGACCAGCGCTGGCCAGGGAGGCGTTCAGTGCGGCGTCCAGTCCGGTCTTGAGGGCCGTCAAAGTGGTGCCTGTAGCCACATAACTTACGGCGGTTGACCCTACCGAAACCGACAGCAGGTCGCCTACCTCAACCACACCGCTGACAGTGAAACTGGCTGTCTGCAATGCCTTGACGCTGTAATCTGCCTTGGCACCAGAAAACTGCACACGGTCCATATTGGGGTTGCCCGAAGCGTCCAGGCCATCGTTGCTGCCGCCATCGACGGTATCGCTGCCCGCACCCAAAACAAAGGTGTCCGCGCCGCTGCCGCCTTTGACGTTGTCGTTGCCCGCGCCGGCATCTACGAAATTCACCAAAGTTGACGACGCAAAATCGATCGTGTCAGCACGGCTCGTACCCGTGGTGTAAGCGGTGTCAATTTTTTGATCGCCATTGGTATCCACCTGCTTGGTCGCTACCACGTCAGCGGCACCTAGTTTGACCACCCGGTCGGCAAAGGCCAGTTCCTCAATGCCGCTGAGGGTGTCGGTGCCGTTGGGGCCACTCAATTTGTGCGAAACAGTCAGGCTGCCGCTGCTGCTTTGCTCTGACACGTCATAGTCAGCGTAGTTACCACTGAACACCGCGCGGTCTATGGCAGCACCATCGCCGCCAACGATGGAGTCGTTGCCCGCCCCGCCCTCGAAAACATCTGCTCCAGTACCGCCTAACAAGGTGTCGTTGCCCAGGCCGCCCGACATCCGGTAGGCCAGCGCACTCTTGCCTGTTAGGGTGGTGATGGTGTCGCCCACCGCGGTCAAATCGGTGCCGCGGATTTCAATCAGGTCGGTTACACCGTCTTTGTTCAAATCACGCTCAGAAACTTGTTGGAGCAGGCTGATAAAGCTGTCGCTAAACTGCAAGCCTTCGATGTTGGTGAGGGTGTCGGTGCCGTCTGACGCACCGCTGCCGCTCGCCACGGTGAAAGAGCCGTTTGCGTTTTTAGTGATGGTGTAGAGCGCCGCAGCGCCGGAATACTCGGCCACGTCAATCAAGGCGCTGCCAGAGCGGCTGACACCGTCATCACCGCCATCAAGCGTATCCTTGCCGTC
>RFWA01000222.1 GCA_009922295.1 Betaproteobacteria bacterium | reverse complement strand
GCCGCGCGGTGGCTTGCCCAATTGCATGGAGTTCACCAGATCGTCAAAGCGCTGTCCAAACAGCTTGTCAATCTCAGCCACCACGCCACCCAGTTCAGCGCCGTCAAAGTGGCGCTCCATCATGTTGACCACGTCCTGCACCAGCAGGTCGCGCTGAACCTGCATGATGGAAGCTGGGTCTGGGCCGACAAACAGCATCATGAAATCATCGCGCGACTCGGCCTCTGTCTCTTCGTCTTCGTCGTCAAATTCAGCGTCATAAAAAGTCACTTCGACCGCAGCGCCAGTGGCGGCCAAGTCGTTGAGGTTCATGCAGACCTCGTCCAAAATCTGGCGAAAATCATCGTCGCCGGCCACGGTCCAGCAGATTTGCAACATGTGCTCTTGCGCCTCAAACTTGATGCCTGGCTCGTCCTCGTAGCTGCTCTCGGCGGCATCGGCCAGGGAGCGGGCGCCGGCATACTTCCAGAGCGGCTTGAGCGCATCTTGCAGCTGCTCGAAGGCGACTTCGGGGCGCAGGGTGATCTGGCCGTGCACATGGATTTCAAAAGGGGCGTTGTAGCGTGGCATGGCGCTTAGTGTAGTACGACCAAGCGCGTTGGTCGGCCTGCTTTGAAGTGTCAGGAGCGACGCGCCAAAGGCAGATTGAGCAATAGGTTTTGTGGTTTGAGTTTGAGCCGCTGGTGCTCGTCCATGGCCATGGCCAGATAGACCGGCCGCCCAGCGACCGCGCCCAGCATATCGGCCGGGTTGGCGAACTCCAGGCGAAACAGGCAGAGCAGGCGGCGCATGCGCTCTGCATCGGGTTCATCGCCCTGGTACAGGTCATTCAGGATGCCGCTGGCCTGGGCATCCAGCCCCACGTGCCAGACCCAGTGCTCGTCAACGATCTCACGGTCGGTCTGCACACGCACCTCAACTTTGAGGAAATGGCTGACCCATCGCTGCAGCAAATCTGCCAGCGCCAACAGTGCGGGTTGACCCTGGTTGAGGTTGAGCACCAGGTCAAAGTGCTCGCTGCGCGGCCAGTACAGGTCGGGCTTGTCGGCATCCAACACGTCCAGGTCCACACTGCGCAGCGGCACGCCGCCTTGGCGCAGCAATTCGCCCACGCTTCCAAAACCGGCCGACAGGGCATGGCGCTCCACCGTTTCATCGTCGGCGGCCATGACTGCACCGTCTTCCAGCACCGAGATTTTTTGGGTTCGAAACAACATCTCAGCCACGCGGGCCTGCATCGCCGTGGCCGTGTCACCGAGCACATGGCGCAGCAAGATCTGGGTGAGTTGCTGCACCAGCACCGGCGCCACATCAACGCCCTCACCCTGAAACAAGGCCAGGTAAGCCGCCTCCAGCGTGGGGGCGGCCAGCAGGCGATCACGAAAGCGCAGCCACACACCATAGTTGTCAGCGGCATCCGGGTCCTGCAAGGCCTGCAGAGCAGCGGCCGGCACTGCATGGCGGGGATCAGCAAGAAGACTCTCATGCAAGCTCAGTTCAGCCGCACAGGAGGCGGGAATGGGGGCGATTTCGGGGCGTTGCAGCAGCACACGCAGAAAATCGTCGGTCAGGACCAGGTGCCCTTCCGGGTTGACCGCCAGATACGTGTAGCCGCAAGAGGGCCAGAAGTCGTGCCGGGTTGGCGCGACGGCCGCAGAGGAAGTGGTGCCCGGGACCGGAATCGAACCGGTACGCCCCTTATGCAGGAAAGCGGCGGATTTTAAGTCCGATGTGTCTACCAATTTCACCACCCGGGCACGGCAGCAAGCAGCCGGAGTTGTTCTGGAGGCGCGACCCGGAGTCGAACCGGGCTAGACGGATTTGCAATCCGTTGCATAACCGATTTGCTATCGCGCCATTCTTCTGACAAAAAAGGGAAGCACTTGGCTTCCCTTTTCTTCAATTTGGAGCGGGAAAAGAGTCTCGAACTCTCGACCTCAACCTTGGCAAGGTTGCGCTCTACCAACTGAGCTATTCCCGCGTTTCAACATTCAAATTATAGCCAACATTTTCTGCCTGTTTGGAGCAGGCTCAAAAAATTTACGCATCCGCGCCCTCAATGCTTGACCGAACCAAGTAGTTCAGCAGGCACCACCACCTCAGCAGGGGCGGCCACCACCAGCGGCTCGTCATCCGGCAGTGGGGTCGGCATGCGCTCCAGCGCCACTTCCAGCACCTTGTCGATCCAGCGCACGGGCACGATTTCCAGACCGTTTTTGACATTTTCCGGAATGTCCTGCAAGTCTTTGGCGTTTTCTTCTGGAATCAGAACCGTCTTGATGCCGCCGCGCAGTGCGGCCAGCAACTTCTCTTTCAAGCCGCCGATGGCCGTGACCTCACCCCGCAGTGTGATCTCACCCGTCATCGCCACGTCGCTGCGCACCGGGATGCCGGTCATGGCGGAGACAAAGGCGGTGGTCATGGCGGCCCCTGCACTGGGCCCGTCCTTGGGTGTGGCGCCGTCGGGCACATGAATGTGAATGTCTTTCTTTTCAAAAAATTCATCCTTGATACCCAGCATGCGTGAGCGGCTGCGCACCACGGTGCGGGCCGCCTCCACCGATTCCTTCATAACATCACCGAGCGAGCCAGTGCGTGTGATCACGCCCTTGCCCGGCATCATGGCGGCCTCGATGGTGAGCAAGTCACCGCCGACCTCGGTCCAGGCCAGCCCAACCACCTGCCCCACCTGGTTCTGCTGCTCAGCGCGGCCGTAAGAGTATTTGCGAACCCCCAGAAAATCATTCAGGTTGTCCGCCGTGACCTGGACCTGGGGCAGCATCTTTTTGAGTTGCAGTCCCTTGACCACCTTGCGGCAAATCTTGGACAACTCCCGCTCAAGCGAGCGCACCCCGGCTTCACGGGTGTAGTAGCGCACGATGTCGCGCACCGCATCTTCACCCACCAAGAGCTCGGCTTCTTTGACGCCGTTGTTCTTGAGTTGCTTGGGCAACAGGTATTTGATGGCGATGCTGACCTTCTCGTCTTCGGTGTAACCCGACAGGCGGATGACTTCCATACGGTCCAGCAGGGCCGGCGGGATATTCATCGAGTTGGAGGTGGCGACAAACATGACGTCGCTGAGGTCGAAGTCAACCTCCACATAGTGGTCGCCAAACTTATGGTTTTGCTCGGGGTCGAGCACCTCCAGCAGGGCGCTGGAGGGGTCGCCACGAAAATCAGTGCCGAGCTTGTCGATCTCATCGAGCAGAAACAAGGGGTTGCGTGTGCCGACCTTGGACAGGTTCTGTAACACCTTGCCCGGCATGGCGCCGATATAGGTGCGACGGTGGCCCCGGATCTCGGCCTCGTCGCGCATGCCGCCCAAGGCCATGCGAACGTATTTGCGCCCCGTGGCCTTGGCTATCGACTGACCCAGCGAGGTTTTACCGACGCCCGGTGGGCCAACCAGGCACAAAATGGGCGCCTTCACCTTGTCAACCCGTTGCTGCACAGCGAGGTATTCCAGTATGCGGTCCTTGACCTTGTCCAGGCCATAGTGGTCTTCGTTGAGCACGGTCTCGGCGTTGCCCAGGTTGTGCTTGATCTTGGTCTTGCTGGCCCAGGGCAGGCCAATCAGCACATCAATGTAATTGCGGACCACCGTGGCCTCCGCCGACATGGGCGACATCAGCTTGAGCTTTTTGAGTTCGCCCTCAGCCTTCTTCAGGGCTTCTTTGGGCATTTTGGCGGCCTTGATCTTTTTCTCGATCTCATCCACATCGGCACCGTCTTCGCCCTCACCCAGCTCCTTCTGGATGGCCTTGACCTGCTCATTGAGGTAAAAGTCGCGCTGGTTTTTTTCCATCTGGCGCTTGACGCGACCACGGATTTTTTTGTCGACGTTGAGGATATCGACCTCACGCTCGATCTGCTCAAAGAGGTTTTCCAGCCTCTCCTTGACGCTGGCCAAGTCAAGCACGACCTGCTTGCTCTCCAGCTTCAGGGGCAGGTGGGCGGCGATGGTGTCGGCGAGACGGCCGGCGTCGTCGATGCTGGAAATTGAGGTCAGGATTTCGGGCGGAATTTTTTTGTTGAGCTTGACGTACTGATCAAACTGCTGCATCACTGCCCGGCGCAGGGCTTCAATCTCGCTGGCCTTGGCCCGGGCCGGGCCTTCTGCCTGGTCCACGACGACCATCGGCGTCAGCTTGGCGGTGAAGTGTGACTCGCCCTCGTCAATCTTGTCCACGTGGGCACGTTGCTGCCCTTCAACCAGCACCTTCACGGTGCCATCCGGCAGCTTGAGCATCTGCAGGATGGTGGAGACGCAGCCGACATCAAACATGTCGGTGACCAGGGGGTCATCTTTGGCTGCGGCTTTTTGCGCCACCAGCATGATGCGCCGGTCGGCCTCCATGGCCGCCTCCAGCGCTTTGATGCTTTTGGGGCGACCCACAAAGAGAGGGATCACCATGTGGGGGAAAACCACGACGTCCCGCAAGGGGAGCAGTGGCAATTCAATCTGGGTAGCAGGTAAGGGAGTGTGACCGGACATGAGTAAGCCTTTCGTTACCTGTTCAATATGAATCGAATAAGACAGTTTTCAACCCAAGCCCGATTATGACTGGCAGGTTTTGCACCTAACTGGCCTACTCTGTGGCAAAAAGGTACTTGATCAAGCCTTCTTGGCCGCTTCGCGGTACAGAAGCAGTGGCGGCTTGTTTTCTTCGATGGTGCTCTCGTCCACAACCACCTTTTCCACGTTGGAACTGCTGGGCAGCTCGTACATGGTGTCGATCAGAGCCTGTTCCAGGATGGAGCGCAGACCCCGTGCGCCGGT
>RFWA01000221.1 GCA_009922295.1 Betaproteobacteria bacterium | reverse complement strand
GTGCGGCTGCCAAGCTGCCAAAAAGAAATGTTCATGGGGCTAGGTTAGCACCGAAGGTAGAGCTCCGTATGCAGGCCGGGATTTGAGGTATGGTTCAGCCCTCAAGGAGATACTCGCATGCTTGTCGAACGCATCTGGACCGGTAACGCCTACCGCAACTACAACTACCTGATTGCCTGCCCAGAGACTGGCGAGGCGCTGGCCATTGACCCGCTGGACCACGAAAAGTGCCTGGCCACCGCGCGGGTCAAGGGATGGCAGATCACGCAGCTGCTCAACACCCACGAGCATGCCGACCACACCGGCGGCAACGCAGCGGTCGTGGCGGCCACTGGCGCCAAGGTGATTGCGCACCACAAGGCCGGTGGTCGCATCAGCGGGGTGGACCGGGGCGTGCAGGCGGGCGATGTGATCAAGGTCGGCAAAACAGTGGAACTGGAGTGCCTGGACACCCCCGGCCACACCCTGTGCCACATCTGCCTGTTTGCCCACACCGAGCAGCCGGCGCTGTTTTCGGGCGACACGCTGTTCAATGCCGGCGCCGGCAACACCCACAACGGCGGCGACACCGGCGCGCTGTACCGCACCTTTGCCGAGCAGCTGGCCCGGCTGCCGGGCAACACCCGGCTGTACCCGGGGCACGATTACATCGAGACCAACCTGAAGTTCACCCTGTCCCGCGAGCCCGACAACGCCGCCGCCCAGGCCCTGCTGCCCGGCGTGACCGGCCACGACCCGGCCAGCTCTGTGGTGACCACGCTGGCACAGGAGCATGCGCACAACACCTTTTTCCGCTTGGACAGTGCCAGCGTGATAGCCGGCCTGCGCGAGGCTGTGCCCGACCTGCCGGCCAAACCTGACGCCGAGACCGTGTTCCGCACGCTGCGCGAGTTGCGAAACAAGTGGTAAACACCACTGAAAGCCATGAGACTATTGCGTTGTATGCTATCAATTTTGATGTTTGACGGCGAAATGCATTGGCTTGCTTCAGTATCTTGAACACCGGTCAAGGCGGCGCCGGGCCGAGCGACTGCGCTCGTGTCCTCCGACCTTCGGTCTCCCCCTTTACCTCGCTCCGCCCCTCAGCCCGTCACCACCTTGACGACCTTGGCGCTCCAGCATTGGGACCCCGCATTGAGGTATTCGGTCAATAGCAAGCAGGAAGGGGATGGCGTGCCTGATGCAGCGAGGTAAAGGGGGAGCCCGCAGGGCGGAGGACACGAGCGGCATCAGGCACGCCGTCCCCGGCTACGACCGGGAATGACGAACAGTTGCCCACCGCCCTAGCAGCAGCATGGCCAGGGCCAGGCCGATGTGCAAAAACTCACCCGGCCGCAGCGGACCCGCACTTACCTGGGCCGCAAAGGTGGCCAAGGCCAGCACCATGCAAATGCCAACGCCCAGCGCCAGCAGGTCACGGCGACGTGCCGCCACGGCCGCAATAGCAAGTGCTGAAGCAAATGCGCAGACCGAACTCCACAACTTGATGCCGGCTACCACCCCCAGCAGCACACAGAGCACGGCCGCGATCACAGCAAAAATCCAGGTGTAGCGGCGCTGAGTTGCCACAGCACCTGCAGGCGCCCCCAGCGACAGCGCCAACAGCGGCAAGCCCACGCCTGCGCCGAGCAAAGACACAAATTGGTGCAGTTGCGGCAAGGGCAGCACACCGGAAAAGCGCAAGGTGCCCAAGACCGCAGCACTGCCCAGCAGCAGGCAGGCCAGTTGCACGGCAGGCAAGCGTCGGCCCGGCCCCAGCGCCACCCAAAAGGCTGCCAGCGCCAGCAGGCCATCGCCGCCGGCCTGCCAGTTCATGCGCTCACCCCGCCTACCCCGGTCATCGGCATACCCAGACGAGCGCGTTCAGCACGGGCCTGCGCCAGCACCGCAAGTGACAGCGCCAGGACGACAATCGCCGCCACTTGAGCCGGCAGCGCCACCGGCCCGAACCACAGTCCTGCCGCCAGCGCACCAAACACCAGCGCGGCACGTGCTGCCTCAAAGTGCAGGGCCCAAGACTTGCCCTCAAACACCCAGGCCATGCCCACAGCGTGTATGACCAACAAAGCCGCATAGGCTGCCCGCTGCGGCACGCTCAGGCTGGGCGCCGCGATCAGCAGATGGATCAGCAGGCCAAAGACAGCCGCCGAGGCCAGCAGGCCGTACACCTGCTGCCACTTCAGCGCCGGCGTGTCAAAGCGGCTGAAGGAAGCCGCAGGCGGCATGGACGGGGCTGGCGCGTCGGCGCTGCCCCAACCGGGCGGTGCAAACACACGCATCAGCTTGTTGGACCAACCGGAAGTGCTCCGCACCTGGCGCCAGATGTTGACGTAATTTTTAAGGTTGCCCCAGAGCGGGTTCCAGCTTTGCAGCGGCACCAAAGTCCCATAAACGACGGGTTCGTCATCCCGCTCAGCCACATGGGTACCAAACAGCCGGTCCCAAATGATCAGGGTGCCGCCGTAATTTTTGTCGAGGCAATAGTCGTTGCGGCCATGGTGGACACGATGGTTGGACGGCGTCACAAACACCCTGTCGGCCCAGCCCAGCTTGCCCACCAACTGGGTGTGGCTCCAGAACTGGTAAACCACGCTGATCAGGGCGATGATCACGAACACCGTGACCGGGATGCCGACAATGGCCATGGGCAGGTAGAACAGCCAGTAGAACACCTGGTTGGTGGACGACTGGCGCAGTGCGGTCGACAGGTTGTAGTCTTCACTGGAATGGTGTACTACATGCGCGGCCCACAACAGGTTGACCTCATGGCCGCTGCGGTGCGCCCAGTAGTAGAAGAAGTCGTACATGAAGAACGCCAGCACCCAGACCCAGGGGCTCTTGAGGTCCCAGCTGAAGGCCCCCACCCGCTCCACCACCAGGGCGTAGACGGCCACGCTCAACAGCTTGAGCAAAGCCCGGATGGTCTCGCTCATGGCGCCAATGTTGATGCTGGTCAGCGCGTCGTGCAGGCGGTAGACCTTGAGCCCGCGGCGCCAGGCCAGCCAGGCCTCCAGGCCGACAAAGGCCATGAATACCGGTATTGCAAACAAAATAGGGTTCATCACGGTCACTCTTCGTAAGGGGGCTCAAAAGTAAAGGGGGCTCACACGGCCGGACCGGCCAGTTCGCGCTGCAGCAGCAGGCGGTCTGGCGCGCTGTAGCACAGGAAACGTCGGTTCATGGCGCGCCCAATGGTACACAAGCCCAGCCTGTGCGCCAACTGGTGCCCCATCTGGGTGATGCCACTGCGTGAGACCACGATCGGCACGCCCATCTGGGCGCTCTTGATCACCATCTCGCTCGTCAGCCGCCCGGTGGTGTAGAACACCTTGTCATCGCTGCGCATCCCATCGCCCTGGAGCCACATCCAGCCGGCGATGGTGTCAATGGCGTTATGGCGGCCCACGTCTTCAACGAAGATCAGCATCTGCTCACCCTGGAACAGCGCGCAGCCATGGACCGAGCCGGCCGACTTGTAGGTACTCTCTTGCAGCCGAATGGCGTTCACAATGCCGTACAGCGTGGCCTGTGAGAGTGTGGCGGGTGGCAACTGGAGTTGGTCGACCTCGGCCATCAGGTCGCCAAAGACGCTGCCCTGGCCGCACCCGGTGGTGACTACTTTTTTGGCGGTACGGGCTTCAATGTCTGAGATGCCTTGGCGAGTCTTGACGGCTGCGGCACCAACGTCCCAATCCACCGTGATCGACTCGATCTCTTGCGCCGACTGAACCAGGCGCTGGTTGCGTAAAAAGCCAAGCACCAGCAGCTCTGGGTGGGCACCCAGTGTCATCAGCGTGACCAGTTCGCGCTTGTCCACATACACGGTCAATGCCCGCTCGGCCGGGACCCAGACCTGGCAAGTCTCGCCAAATTCATTCACCGCGCTCACCTCATGCACCAGCGGGGCACTGGCGCGGGTGAGAAGGGGCAGCGGGCTCAGGATTTCTTGGCCGGCGCGGCCGCGACCGGTGTAGCCGCGGGCGCAGAGGCCGCTGGGGCAGCCGCAGCCGCCGCACTGACATAAGGCCCGGGGTCGGCGCAGGCCGGCAAGGCCGGCGCCGGCTTGACCTCTTTGCCGGCCGCCTTGGCGGTCTTGGCAGCGTGGGCAGCCACACGGTCTTGCGACTTGCACAGCAGGTAGCCGTCAACCTTGCCCGCCCAGGCGGTCTTGGCGGCCGCCTCTGCTGCCTTGGCCTTGGCCTCGTCAGACGCTGCCGGCAATTTGGCCAGCGTAGCTGCGCTCCAGAGCCCGAAGATGCCAGCCAGCAACAGGAGTTTGAAGGAATGTTTCATACGGCTTGCCTCACGGGAAGGGGTTGTGCAGCTGCGGGCGGGATAGAGCGCTGAGCCGCAATCTTGCCGCTTTGAATGTCATCAAGCCACAGTTCATGGTGCTCTTTGGCCCAGGTTTCGTCCACATAGCCGGTGCGCATGGCCTTGTAAGCGCCCTGCATGCCGATGGTGCCCATGTAGATGTGCCCGAGAAACATGGCCATCATCAGCACCGTGGCAACCGCATGAACCATGTGCGCAATCTGCATGGTGCCCCGCTCGTACACCATCGACGGCAACAGCTTGTCCAGCACCAGGCCCGAACCCACTACCACCAGACCCAGCAGGAAAACGCCAGCCCAGAACAGGACTTTTTCACCGGCATTGAATCGGTGCGAGGCAACTTCTTTGCCGCCAAACATGCCGCCGGCTGTCATCAACCAGCGCATGTCTTCAGCACGCGGCAGGTTGTCGCGCACAAAGGTGATGATCACCACCACCAAAGACACAGCGAACACTGGCCCGGCAAAATTGTGCGCGT
>RFWA01000023.1 GCA_009922295.1 Betaproteobacteria bacterium | reverse complement strand
ATGTTGAGCTGCTCACCGCGCCGGGCCAGTTCGTACTCAAACAAATGCCCCAGCAACTGCATCGCCATGTCCTTGAAGGCCAGGGTGGGGCCGTTGGAGAGCGCCTCCAGGTACAGCGGCGTAGGCCGGCCGGCCACCTCGGGCTGCTCCAGCTGCTTCAAGGGAACGATGGCACGGCTGCCAAAGACCGCTTCGGTGTAGGTCCGGTCGCACAGGGCGCGCAGGTCAGCCGACGGAATGTCGTCAATGTAAAGCGAGAGCACCTCATAGGCCAGTGCCGCATAGCCCTGTGTCTGGTAAGTGGCGCGCCAGCGGCCTAAAGTGGCGGCGTCGACCTGCGGGTAATGCTCCGGCAAGTACAGGCCGCCATCCGGCGCCAGCCCCTCCAGCAAAATATCGCAAAAACCCTTGCGATCGGGGTGGCCCCGGGTCGAGATGTAACGCATGTCAGGCTAGCTCTTCCTTGCGGATGCGTGTGATGGGCGCCAGCACCGTGCTGAGCGCCTGCATTTCAGCCAGCGCGTCGTTCATGCGGGCTTCGACGCAGTCATGGGTCAAGATGATCAGATCAGTCTGGGTCGAGCCCTCCCCGCCCACCTCATCGGCTTCGCGCTGCAACACGGCGTCGATGCTGATATCGGCCTGCGCCAGGATGCCGGTCACGCGGGCCAGAACGCCAGCCTGGTCGGCCACGCGCAGGCGAAGGTAGTAACTGGTCACCACCTCCCCCATCGGCAGCACCGGCAACTGGGTCTTGGCCTCGTCAAGTGTCTGCGGTTGGAACGCCAGGTGGGGTACACGGTTGAGCGGGTCCACGGTGTGCAAGCGGGTGATGTCGACCAGGTCGGCGATCACAGCGCTTGCGGTCGGCTCAGACCCAGCGCCCTTGCCGTAGTACAGCGTGGTGCCCACCGCATCGCCCTGCACCATCACGGCATTCATCGCGCCTTCGACGTTGGCAATCAGGCGCTTGACCGGCACCAGGCTGGGGTGCACTCGCAGTTCGATGCCATGCGGAGTGCGCTTGGTAATGCCGAGCAACTTGATGCGGTAGCCCAGTTGCTCGGCGTATTTGATATCAGCCGCACCCAGTTGAGTAATGCCTTCTACATAAGCCCGGTCGAACTGCACCGGGATGCCGAAGGCGATGGCAGACATGATGGTGGCTTTGTGAGCGGCGTCTACGCCCTCGATGTCGAAGGTAGGGTCTGCCTCGGCATAACCCAGACGCTGGGCCTCTTTCAGCGCCACATCGAAATCCAGCCCCTTGTCCCGCATCTCCGACAAGATGAAGTTGGTGGTCCCATTGATGATGCCGGCGATCCACTGGATGCTGTTGGCCGTGAGGCCCTCTCGCAGCGCCTTGATGATCGGAATGCCGCCCGCCACTGCCGCTTCAAACGCCACCATCACCCCCTTGGCCGAAGCAGCAGCAAAAATCTCGGTGCCGTGTACCGCGAGCAGCGCCTTATTGGCAGTGACCACATGCTTGCCGGCGGCAATGGCCTCGAGCACCAGGGTCTTGGCGATGCCGTAGCCCCCAATGAGTTCGATCACGATATCAATCTCGGGATTGGCAATCACCGCGCGGGCGTCGCCGACGACCCGCACACCCTCCCCGACCAGCGCCTGAGCACGCGCCGTGTCCAAGTCAGCGCCGGATCTCGTCCTGGTTGCGGCGAAGCACATTAAATGTTCCCGAGCCCACCACGCCAATACCCAACAGGCCAACTTGAATCGGTTTCATATATTTTTTAAGTCAAAAAAGGCTGCAGGCCTTGCCAATTGGGCATAGTATGCTATTTTTTTAATAGCAATCAGGTGCCATGCCGTTTGCGATATCCGGCCAAAAACCGGGCCACCCGGCCAATGGCCTCACGCAAATCATCCTCGTGCGGCAGGAATACGATGCGGAAATGGTCAGGCGCCGACCAGTTGAAGCCAGTGCCCTGCACCAACATCACCCTCGTTTCGCGCAACAATTCCAGGAAAAACTGACGGTCGTCCTCAATCGGATACACCGTAGGGTCTAAGCGGGGGAACATATAGAGCGCTGCCTGCGGCTTGACACAGCTCAGCCCGGGGATGGCCGTTATCAGTTCATAGGCAAGGTCGCGCTGCCGGCGCAGGCGCCCGCCCTCGCATACCAGGTCATTGATGCTCTGGTAGCCGCCCAGGGCGGTCTGTATCGCCCATTGGCCAGGCACGTTGGAGCACAGCTTCATGTTCGAGAGCATATTTAGGCCCTCAATGTAGTCGCCGGCATTTTTCTTGTCCCCCGAGACGATCATCCAGCCAGCCCGGTAGCCGCAGGAGCGGTAGGTCGTAGACCTCGTCGGCCATGATCACCAAGCCATGCTCTCGCGCAATGTCGACAATCCCCAGCAGCAGGTCATTGGAATACAGCACGCCGGTGGGGTTGTTCGGGTTGATCACCACGATGCCCTTGGTACGCGGCGTGATGCGGGCACGGATGTCTTCCAGGTTGGGCATCCATCCATTGGCTTCATCACACAGGTAATGCACCGGCGTCGCCCCGGACAGGCTGGTGGCAGCCGTCCACAGTGGGTAGTCAGGCTTTGGCAGCAGCAACTCATCGCCGTTGTCCAACAGGGCGTTGGTGGCCATGGTAATGAGCTCGCTGGCCCCGTTCCCGAGATAGATGTCGTCCAATGTGACACCGGACACGCCCTGCTTCTGGGTCTCATGCATCACCGCCTTGCGGGCCGCAAAAATACCTTTGCTGTCGGAATATCCTGCCGAATTCGGCAGGTTGCGGATCATGTCCTGCTGAATTTCCTCGGGGGCGTCAAAACCGAACGGAGCGAGATTGCCGATGTTGAGCTTGATGATCTTCTGACCTTCATCCTCCATCTGCCGGGCCGCATCCATGATCGGGCCACGGATGTCGTACAGCACGTTGGCCAATTTGGCAGATTTATGAATTGTCTTCAAAGTCTCTCCGTCAGCGCGTCACAAGCGGCTAAACCTATAATTTGACCACAAATCCACAGAGCCAAACAGCCGCTTGATGCAGCGCAGCATTTATTCACCGGCGGTCTACTATGAAAATTCAGCCCGACTTCATCAGCGTGCAATCCATCAGTGCTTACGGCTTGGGTTGGATCGGCGTGGCTGGTGAGAAAATCGTACACAGCTTGGTGCTGGGTTCGCGGGGCGAGCGTTTGGACTGGAATTGCCAGAGCTTCGATGAACTTGGAGTCGCCCATTTTGCACAACTCGCCGATCTGGGCCCTGAACTGGTAATCTTCGGGAGCGGCCAGCGCCTCCGGTTCCCTCAGGCCGCTTGGCTCAGGCCCCTGATCGAACAAGGTGTCGGGGTCGAAACCATGGATACGCAGGCCGCCTGCCGGACCTACAACATCCTGGCCGGCGAAGGCCGCCACGTGATTGTGGCGCTGCTTCTGGAACCCATCTCAGCCCCTTGATACCACGGGAGACTCGCACGGTGTCGGTGTCGAATTCAGGGTAAAATCCGCGTTTGTTGCTGGGGATGACTGAAGCGCGGTACCGCGCAAGTCCCTCGACCCGAACGAATGACGCATCCTGTCACACGAGATTAAATAACCATGGCGATTGTTGTCAATAAACCCATCCCTGAATTTGATGCCAATGCCACGGGTGGTGTCAAAGTCTCGAACACCTCGCACCTGGGGAAAATCGTCATCTTGTATTTTTACCCGAAAGATAACACCCCTGGTTGCACCACAGAAGCCATGCAGTTCAGGGACAAATACAAGGATTTTGTCAAAGCAGGTGCCACGGTATTCGGCGTGTCGCGGGACAACATGAAGTCCCACGATGACTTCAAAATGAAACTTGAGCTCCCTTTCGAACTGATTGCCGACACCGAAGAAAAAATGTGCCACATGTTTGGCGTGGTCAAAAACAAGATCATGTACGGCAAAAAGGTCAAGGGCATTGAACGCAGCACTTTTCTGATAGGCGCCGACGGTACCCTGAAAGACGAGTGGCGTGGCTTGAAGGTACCGGGCCATGTGGATGACGTGCTTAAGGCCGTCAAAGATCTCAAAAAAGTTGCAGTGGTCGCCTGACCATTTTTGCCATTGATCCAGGGCACCGATGGTGTCACGAGGCTCATGCATAATGAGTTTTATGGTTTCAATAACAGACGCTGGAAACACTTGAAAAAGCCGCCTTGACCTTTGGCGGCTTTTTTCATGGCGTACCTGCTTCGACACTCCCTTACTTAGAGCCTCACACCCGATGCCACTGCCCACTGCCCCCGCCAAACGCGCTGCCCTGTTGTCCGAGCGAGACTACAACTTACCGGCGCGCAGTCCCCAAGCAGCGAGCAGCCGCCAACAAACCGAGACGCCAGTGACCGTGCCGGTCAGTGTGGCCACTGTAGCGGAGACTGTTTCAGCCGCTGCGGATCGTGCGCCCAGCAGCGCCCGTAAAAAGACCCCTGCGCGGGGCAGAGCCACGGAGCATCAGGCACAAGCTGCCCACGTTGTCACTCCATCAGCGTCGACCTCGGCGCAAGCGTCGGCAACCGCCGCACCGGCAAAGTCACGCAAACCAAGGCCCCTCGGGCCAAGCAAATTGTTTGTGCTGGACACCAATGTGCTGCTGCATGACCCGATGTGCCTGTTCCGCTTCGAAGAACACGACATTTTTCTGCCCATGATCGTGCTCGAAGAGCTCGATGGCCATAAAAAGGGCATGACCGAAGTGGCCCGGAATGCGCGGCAGACCAGCCGCACTCTCGATGCGTTGGCAGGACACAACGGCAGTGACATCACGGCGGGTCTGCCGCTCAGCGCGACCGGTCACCGCATGGCAGGCGGCAAACTGTTCTTTCAGACGCAACTGCTGAGTTACACACTGCCCACCAGCCTCCCGCAAGGAAAAGCAGACAACCAGATCCTTGGCGTGGTGGAGACCCTTCGCCAGCAACACACTCCAAGAGAAGTCGTCCTGGTGTCCAAAGACATCAACATGCGGGTCAAGGCGCGCGCGCTGGGCCTCGCCACCGACGACTACCAAAACGACAAAACGCTGGAAGATGGCGACCTGCTGTATGCCGGCGCCTTGGCGCTTTCGCCCGATTTTTGGACTACCCACGGCAGTACGGTCGAGAGCTGGCAGCAGGGCGCTAACACGTTTTACCGTATCACCGGCCCCGTCGTGCCCCAATTGCTGATCAACCAGTTTGTTTACTTCGAGGCGCCGGGCGAGCCAAGCCTTTATGCCAGAGTGACTGAAATCCGGGGTGCGACCGCGGTCTTGAAGACGCTCAAAGACTACACCCACCTGAAAAATTCAGTCTGGGGTATCACCACCCGCAATCGCGAACAGAACTTTGCCATGAACCTGCTCATGGACCCAGAGATCGACTTTGTCACCCTGACCGGCACAGCTGGAACTGGCAAGACCCTGATGGCACTCGCGTCTGGCCTGACCCAAGTGCTGGACGACCGCCGTTACACAGAGATCATCGTGACACGCGCTACAGTCAGTGTCGGGGAAGATATCGGTTTTCTGCCCGGCACCGAAGAAGAAAAAATGGGCCCCTGGATGGGTGCGCTGGATGACAACCTCGAGGTGCTGGGTAAGACCGACACCAGCGCTGGTGAATGGGGACGGGCCGCGACCAGCGAACTCATCCGCAGCCGCATCAAGATCAAGAGCATGAATTTCATGCGAGGACGGACTTTTCTGAACAAGTACGTCATCATTGACGAAGCCCAGAATCTAACACCCAAACAAATGAAAACCCTGATCACCCGGGCCGGGCCGGGTACCAAGATCATTTGCATGGGCAATCTGGCCCAAATTGACACCCCGTACCTGACCGAGGGCTCGTCGGGCCTGACTTTCGCAGTTGACAAATTCAAGGGCTGGCCACACGGCGGTCATATCACACTCGCCCGCGGCGAACGCTCGCGACTGGCAGACTTTGCCAGCGAGGTTTTATAGTTGATTAAGGCCTAAGCGCTTTTTTCTAAAAATCGCCACTTCCACCCGATGCCAAGCTCTCAAACTTGGTGATCGGCTTGAGGAAGGCCAGTTTCACCATTCCGGTCGGGCCATTACGCTGCTTGGCGATAATCACTTCGGCCACACCGGGCTCCTTGCACGCCTCCTTGGTGTAGTACTCATCGCGGTAGATGAACATGATGATGTCGGCGTCCTGCTCAATGGCGCCTGATTCGCGCAAGTCGCTCATCATAGGTCGTTTGTCAGGACGAGTTTCGACGCTGCGGTTCAGCTGCGACAGGGCAATCACCGGGCACTGCAGCTCCTTGGCCAGCATTTTCAAACCCCGCGAAATTTCACCTAATTCGGTGGCGCGGTTCTCACCCTCATTGCTTGAGCCGCTCATGAGTTGCAAGTAGTCGACCACAATCAAGCCCAGCTTGCCACACTGACGCGACAACCGGCGCGCATTGGCGCGCAACTCGCTTGACGTCAGCCCGGCTGATTCATCAATATGCAGGGAAATCGTGCGCAATTTCTCGATCGCCTCTGTCAGTCGGGGCCACTCATCGTCGGTCAGCTTGCCAGTTCGAAGGTGACTTTGGTCGATGCGACCGATCGAGCCCACAATGCGCACTGCCAACTGCGCGGCACCCATTTCCATCGAGAACACGGCCACTGGCAGGCCCTCATTCAAGGCCACGTGCTCGGCAATATTAATCGCCAAGGCGGTCTTTCCCATCGAGGGCCGAGCCGCCAAGACAATCAGATCACCCGCCTGAAAGCCCGCTGTCATGCGGTCGAGGTCATAGAAACCGCTCGGCACGCCGGTCACATCATTTGGGTTGTCGGCCATCTCCTGGACCCGATCCAGCAGCTTGACCACCAGGGACTCCATGGCCTGAAAGCCCTGCTTGGTGCGGGCCCCCTCCTCCCCGATATTGAAGATTTTCTGCTCGGCCTCGTCAAGAATAGTGGCAACCGGGCGACCCCGCGGATTGAAACGGCGCTAGGGACGTACTGGGCCAGTGAGTTCAGGTAAGACAATCCACCGATTTCCTCTGCCTTGCCTTGGCTCAACAATTGCTCAAACACCGTGATCACATCCGCGGGCTTGGAAGCATTCACCAGTGCGCCGATGGCGCCAAACACCATGCGATGTTCAAAACGGTAAAAATCGCTCTCCGTCAACAAGTCTCCGACGCGGTCCCAGGCCCCGTTATCCAGCAGCAACCCGCCAAGCACGCTGGACTCTGCCTCCGTGGAGTGGGGCGGAATGCGCAATTGCGCGACCTGGCGATCCAGGCCGTAGTCATCATCGACTGCAGAAATTACGGCTGACATTGTTTTTCCTAGTGGCCTTGCATGCTACGCCAGGCGTGGCGCGGCGTCGAGTGACAAGCTGGGCACAAGCCGGTGACAAGCTGTGCACAACATGTGGAAAGGGCTATGAAAGCGAATCCCATTGAAAAAGCCGCCCGGGCTTGCACCCCGGCGGCTTCGGCTTGACAGGCTAACTGAATTGAATCAGGCCGTTTCGCCGTATACAGACACGGTGATGTCGACCACCACATCGGTGTGCAATGCGACGCTGACAGTGCTTTCGCCAACAACCTTGATCGGGCCATTGGGCATTCGGATTTGCGCTTTAGCAACCTTGTAGCCGGATTTTGTAAGCTCTTCAGCGACATCAGCGTTAGTAACGGAACCAAATAAACGGCCATCGACACCCGCTTTTTGCGTTAGCTTGCAGGTCGAGCCGGCCAGCTTTTCACCAACAGCTTGCGCCTCCGCCAGTTTGACACCGGCAGCCTTTTCAAGCTCTACCCGGCGGGCTTCAAACTCCTGTTTAGCCGCGGCAGTAGCGCGACGGGCGCGGCCGGTGGGGATCAGGAAATTGCGGGCGTAACCGTCTTTCACACGCACGATTTCACCAAGATTACCAAGGTTCACGACCTTGTCGAGCAGAATGATTTGCATGATCGCGTTCCTTAGATTTTGTGCTGGTCGCTGTACGGCAACATGGCAAGAAAGCGCGCACGCTTGATCGCGGTGTTGAGCTGTCGCTGGAAAATAGCCCGGGTACCGGTCAGTCGTGCCGGGATGATCTTGCCATTTTCGGCGATGAAATCACGCAGGGTGTCGATGTCTTTGTAGTCAATTTCTTCAACGCCGGTCACCGTGAAACGGCAAAAGCGCTTGCGTTTGAAGAGCAGATTTTGAGCAGGGCGGGGCGCTTGTCTTTGTTGTTGAAACGTTTTGGTCCGGCCATGATGGACTCCTTAAATATTGACGAATTCGTTGATCTAGCTGAAATCTTGCAGGTGATACACCACGTGTTTGCCATTGAGCGGCGTAGCCAGAAAGCCACTGAAACTCCAGACGCTGCCGGTGGCTTGCTTCGCAAGCCGCTCCGCCACCGTTCCGAACGCCACCGCCTTGATGGCTGCCTTGACTGCCCTGGCTTGACCCGCTTCCATCAAATTGGATTCGTGCTCAAGCTTCACATTCAGCGCTGGAAGACCGGCCGGGGTGTAGCGCAGCGCATCAAGCGCCACAACACTGGCCATCAGCAAGAGCTGGTTGGCAATCGGGGTTTCTTTACTTAATGGCAACAAGCCGATCAGGCCTGGTACTCGGCCTGCTGGGTCTTGCGAGCGTCTTCACGCTCCACGGTACGCATCATGGAAGATGGGCCGGTGTCAGCCTTCTTCTTCAGCACGGTCAGGTGGCGCAACACGGCATCATTGAATTTAAAGGCGTGCTCGAGTTCAGCCATGACTGCCTGATCAGCCTCAATGTTGACGCACAGGTAGTGCGCCTTGGCCAGCTTGTTGATCATGTACACCAACTGGCGCCGACCCCAGTCTTCGACCCGGTGCACTTTGCCACCGCCGGCCGTGATCATGCCTTTGTAGCGCTCCAGCATGGCCGGCACTTGTTCGCTCTGATCCGGATGGATCATGAGGATGATTTCGTAATGACGCATTGATACTCCTTGTGGATAGCCCCAATTCGGGCGGATAAACCACCCCCAGCGTCTAATTGGGGTGTGGAAAGGCGGATCGAAGATTATATGCCACTGGCGGAGCACCCTAACCTTCGCAGCAACGCCCCGATCCTGGGAGCGCGGGCTGTTAAAGGCCTCAGGCTGTCTGCCGGCGTGACAATAGACTCAGCAGAACAATAACGGCCAGCCCTGCGGATACACCAAAAACCCCGGCCGACACGGGATGAATACCAAACCACAGACCACTCCCGCTCAGTCCCAGGACCGCCCTGACAGCCGGCGCATTGGCCACCATGTAATAGACTGTCAGACCCAAGCCGACAAGCATGCCGGCGATGGCGGCTTGACGGCTCGTTCGCCGCCAGAAGATTCCCAGCACCATGGCGGGCACGAAGGCAGCGCCGGCCAATGAGAACGAAGCCGATACCAAGTACAGTATGTCAGCAGGCCGCTGAGCCGCCACGTAGGCGGCCATCAAGGCCACAATGAGCAAAGCAAATTTGGACAGCATCACACGGCGGACTGCGCCCGATCGGCTGGACTCCCCCTCATAGAAACAGTCATGCGCGAGGGCGTTGCCGATGGTCAGCAACAGGCCGTCGGCGGTCGACAAAGCAGCGGCCAACCCCCCGGCCGCCACCAGACCTGACACCACATACGGCAGGCCACCGAGCTCCGGTGTGGCCAACATCACAATGTCAGGGCCCAGCTTAAGTTCGGCAAATTGCAGAATATGGTCGCCATTCACATCGTTGACAGAAATCAGGGTCGGATCCACCTTGGCCCATTGCGCAATCCAGATCGGCAGGGCATCAAAATGCTGTCCAACCAACTGGCTCATGATCTCGAACTTGACTAGCACAGCCAGCGCCGGCGCGGAAATGTACAAAATAGCAATAAAAAAAAGCGACCAACCGACCGATGTACGTGCTTCTGCCACGGTACGTGTGGTGTAAAAACGGGTGAGCAAATGAGGTAGGCCAGCAGTTCCGACCATCAGGCAAAACATCAAAGCCAGGAAGTTTCGGCGCGACAGGTCATAGGCATCCCGCTCGGCTGGGCTGCCCTGCGGGTCTCCTGCAAATGGCTTGGTATGGGGCGGCATGCCCGCCAATGGCTTGGCCCGCTCCAGATTTTCGTTCAGGGCGCGGGTCCATAGCTCGCGCGCCGCCGTGGCGTCACGTGGCAAGGCGGTCAGTTCGCGCCGGGCGGTCACCAGCACGTTCTCGTCCACCTTTTGCTCTTGCAGTAGCCTAATTTTCTCGCGGAGCGCTCTACGTTCAGCATCGAGGGCTGCCTCGACATCGTGCAATTTGGAGGAATAGCTGCTGGCTCGACGCGCGTACTCGCTGGTCACCTCCAGTTCTGCGGTGGAATTGCTCAACTGCTGCTCAAGGAGCGCAATTTTTTCAAGCTGTTGCCCATAAACAAAGGGGGCCAAGGGATTGCCGAGTTGCTTGTAGGCCAGCCACGATACGGGAATCAAAAAGGCCAGAATCAACACCACATATTGGGCTACCTGCGTCCATGTCACCGCACGCATGCCACCAAGAAACGAACACACCAGAACGCCCCCTAGACCTAGCAGGATGCCAATTTCGAAAGCAACACCGGTCAGGCGGGAGGTAATTAGCCCGACACCGTAGATCTGGGCCACGACATAGGTGAAAGAGCAAAGGACTGCGGCGAGCGCCGCTATCAGCCGCGGCCAACGGCCGCCATAGCGCAGGCCGAAGTAGTCGGGAATGGTGTACAGGCCCAGTTGCCGCAGGTAAGGGGCTACCAACATCGCCACCAGGCAAAACCCTCCAGTCCAGCCCAGCACATAGACCAGACCGCCGGGCTGGGACTCGGTGCCAGAGAAGCCCTGCAGATACAGACCACCGGCCATACTGATGAAAGAAGCCGCGCTCATCCAGTCGGCGGCGGTGGCCATGCCGTTGTAGACCGGTGGAATAGTGCGGCCCGCCACGTAGTATTCGCCGGCGTCCGATGTCCGGCTGTAGATCCCGATACCCGCATACAGGGCGACGGTGGCAAACATGAAGATCGCGCCGACCCAGCCTTTTTTAAGACCCCAGCGCTCCGCCAGTGCCAAGACCAGCAAAAACACGAGCAGGCAAACCACGTAACTGGCGAACCGGCGGTTTAAACGCCGCTTGTAGGCAAGGTAGGCCCCGTCGAACAACGCCCGATCGACGTCTCTCCGGTTGGCAATCCAAGCGAAACCGGCGACCACCGCAATGAAAATGAACACACTTCCCTGAGCTGCCAGCCAATAGCCGATCGGCCAGCCAGCGACGCTGGCTTGCAGGTCGCGGGCAAAAAACACGACACCAAATGAGGCCACGAACCAAACAGTCAGCAGCCAAGCATGCCATCCAAGTCCAGTGGGACTGGGTTGACGCTCCAGGGGTTGCGACAATACTTGGGCCATTCCCCCATGATGGCACCGGCTGGCGCCGGATGCCATAGGTATTTGCTAGGGGGCTGCGAGTTGTTGCCAGGTCGCGACCACTGAGTCTGGATTTAATGAAATGGAGGAGATACCAGCGTGGCTCAACCATTGGGCGAAGTCCGGATGGTCGCTGGGACCCTGCCCGCAGATGCCAATGTACTTGCCCTGCGCCTTGCAAGCGTCAATCGCCATGGTAATCAGCGCGGTCACCGCCGGGTCGCGCTCATCGAAGTCAGCGGCCAACAGCGCCAGACCAGAATCCCGGTCCAGGCCAAGCGTAAGCTGGGTCAGGTCATTCGAGCCTATAGAAAAACCATCGAAAAACTCGAGGAATTGGTGGGCCAGAATGGCGTTACTGGGGATCTCGCACATCATAATGATTTGAAGACCGTTTTCGCCACGTTTCAGACCATGGGCCGCTAGCAGGCTCGTCACTTTGCTGGCCTGTGCCAAGGTGCGCACAAACGGAACCATGACCTGGACGTTGCTCAAACCCATATCCTGACGCACCCGCTTGAGGGCTTCGCATTCCATGGAGAAGGCTTCACCAAATTCCTCACTGATGTAACGCGCCGCACCTCGGAAACCCAGCATCGGGTTTTCCTCCTCGGGCTCATAACGGCTGCCACCAATCAGCTTGCGGTACTCATTGCTCTTGAAATCCGATAGCCGGACGATGACCGGTTTAGGCCAGAAAGCGGCAGCGATGGTGGCAACGCCCTCGGCCACTCGGTCCACATAAAAGGCCCGTGGCGAGGCATGCCCCCGGGCCACCGATTCGACCGCCTTTTTCAGGTCGGCATCGATGTTGGGATAGTCCAAGATTGCCTTCGGATGAACGCCGATGTTGTTGTTGATGATGAATTCCAGACGCGCCAAGCCGACTCCGGCATTGGGCAACTGGCAAAAATCAAAGGCCAACTGGGGATTGCCGACGTTCATCATGATCTTGACACCAATGTTCGGCATCTCGCCCCGCTGTACCTCCGAGACCTCGGTCTCGAGCAGGCCGTCGTAAATGAAGCCGGTGTCGCCCTCAGCGCAGCTGACCGTGACCAGCATGCCATCCTTGAGCACCTCACTGGCATCGCCACAACCGACCACGGCAGGGATACCCAACTCGCGGGCGATGATGGCGGCATGGCAGGTACGTCCCCCACGGTTGGTAACGATGGCCGCGGCACGCTTCATGACTGGCTCCCAATTCGGATCGGTCATGTCAGTCACCAGCACGTCGCCAGCCTGCACTTTGTCCATGTCGGCAAGGTTGTGGATCACCCGAACCGGACCAGTACCGATTTTCTGTCCGATGGCCCGCCCCTCCACAATGACCGCGCCCTTACCCTTGAGCTTGTAACGATACTCCGCCTTGCCGGCCGCCTGGCTCTTGACCGTTTCAGGACGGGCCTGCAGGATATACAGTTCGCCATCAATGCCGTCCTTGCCCCACTCGATGTCCATCGGGCGGCCGTAGTGTTGCTCAATCACCAGCGCCTGCGCGGCCAGCTGCTCCACGTCGCTATCACTTAGCGAGTACCGGTTGCGCATCTCGGTCGGTACGTCGACAGTTTTAACGAGCTTGCCGCTGTGCGCCTTCTCGGACGGTGACGCGAACTGCATCTGGATCAGCTTGGAGCCCAGGCTTCGACGGATCACCGCCCGCTTACCGGCCCGCAACATGGGTTTGTGGACATAAAACTCGTCGGGATTGACAGCACCCTGCACTACCGTCTCACCCAGACCATAACTGGAGGTGATAAAGACCACCTCATCAAAGCCGGACTCGGTGTCAATGGTGAACATCACCCCGGCAGCCCCCAGATCCGAGCGCACCATCCGCTGAATGCCAGCGCTCAAGGCCACGTACTGATGCGCAAAACCTTTGTGCTCACGGTAGCTGATGGCCCGGTCGTTGTAAAGCGAGGCAAACACTTCGCGGATTTTGTGCAGGATGTCATCGATCCCGGTCACATTCAAAAACGTTTCTTGCTGGCCAGCAAATGAGGCGTCGGGCAGGTCTTCAGCCGTGGCAGAGGAACGCACCGCAAATGAGGCCCCAGCATTGGACCCACTGAGAGCCACAAAGGCCGCCCGGACCGCTGCTTCCAGCTCGGATGGAAATGGCTGGCTCTCGACCATCGACCGAATTTGGGAGCCCACCTGCGCCAGAGCTCTTACGTCATCGGTGTCGAGGCCAGCCAATAGGCGATTAATGCGACCATCGAGGTCTTCAAAAGCCAGAAATTGGCGGAACGCGTTGGCCGTCGTGGCAAAGCCCGTCGGCACCTTGACACCAGCCGGCAGTTGGGAAATCATTTCGCCGAGACTGGCGTTTTTGCCGCCGACCGCCTCGACATCGGTCATTCTCAGATTCTCAAACGGAACGACCAGTGCGGTCGGGCTGAAAAGTGCAGACATTGAAAAGCTCCAGAAGTTAAAAGCGGTGTGCCATGGGGTTGCAGCGCTTCTGGGGCGCTAGCGCTGGCCATGCGGGCAGCCTGACCGGCGGAATTTTCGGGGTGGTCAGGGCGGCGCATGTGGAATTCGTGTCGGGTTGGCCGGATTGTAGGCTTCGAAGCAGAAGACCATCGACGCCATTCTGGCAGTACCATGGGGGCCCACCCAGCCGCCTTTCACCATGCCCAACCGAACGGTATTCTTTATTTCTGACGGCACCGGCATTACCGCCGAGACCTTTGGCCATGCCATCCTGGCGCAGTTTGAGACGAAGTTCCGCCATGTCAGACTGCCCTTCGTCGACTCAGTAGACAAAGCCCATCAGGCCGTTCGGCAAATCAATCATGCGGGCGTGGTTGACGGCAAAAAGCCGGTGGTCTTTACCACTTTGGTCAACATGGAGGTTCTAGAGGTGATCCGCACCGGTTGCCAGGGCATGCTGCTCGACATGTTTGGCACCTTCGTTCATCCGTTGGAAACCGAGCTGCAGGTCAAATCTAATCACCGGATCGGCCGTTTCAGTGACGCCAGCAAAAGCAAGGAATACCAGTCGCGCATCGAAGCTATTAATTTTTCGCTTGCTCATGACGATGGCCAGTCCAATCTTGATCTGGCGCAGTCCGACGTGATCCTGGTGGGTGTCAGCCGCAGTGGCAAAACGCCGACCTCACTGTACCTAGCCATGCAGTATGGCCTCAAGGCATCCAATTACCCGCTGATCCCCGAAGACTTTGAGCGCCGCCACCTGCCCAAGGCGCTGCAGCCGCATTTGCCCAGGCTGTTCGGCCTGACCATTCAACCCGAACGGCTGAGCGAAATTCGCAACGAGCGCCGCCCCAACTCACGTTATGCCGCCTTGGACAATTGCCGCATGGAGGTTAGGGAAGCAGAGGCCATGATGCGTCGAAGCGGCATCCGATGGCTGTCCTCCACCACTAAGTCAATCGAAGAAATCGCCACCACCATCCTGCAGGAAATCCGGCCGGAACGACTGAACTACTGATGGACGCCCTACTGACATGACACTCACGCCCGCCGCCTCACGATTGCTCAACCTTGGCCATGCCCTGGACCATATGGCCCTGCTGATATTTGCAACCGCAGTCACCAGCATTGCGCCGGAATTTGGCTTTTCCCGCTGGGAAGATCTGATGCCCTACAGTGCTGGGGCCTTCTTGCTGTTTGGCCTAGGTTCCGTGCCGGCGGGGCGTTTGGGCGACCTTTGGGGCCGGCGCAACATGATGGTGGTGTTTTTTTTCGGGATGAGTGCGACAGCTCTGCTATGCGCCATGGCGCAAAACGCCTGGCAAATGGCAGTCGCGCTGACCTTGCTGGGCGCGGCGTCGTCGATTTACCACCCGGTGGGCATACCGATGCTGCTACAGCACGCGCGTCACCCTGGCGCCACGATCGGTCTGAATGGCCT